>NZ_JAJVKV010000015.1 GCF_024198175.1 Pyxidicoccus xibeiensis | reverse complement strand
CGCGGGCCGTGGGCCTCAGCGGACCTGCCCGGTCGTCCGCCGTCGGCATGTCAGCCCCACCCGGTAGGAAGGTGCTGGCGGAAGGAACGTTCCTTCCGCGGGCGGGTCGGTCCGGCAGGGGGTGGGCGGATGATGGAGCTGTACCAGCAGTTCGTGGCCACGCGGATGGAGGAGGCGGCGGCGGTGATGGCGCAGCGCGGCTACGAGAACACTTCGGCCGCGGAGCTGGCGCGGGTGATGCGCATGTCGGTGGGCTCGCTGTACCGGCGCTACGGCAGCAAGCGCGGCCATGCGCTGGCCATTCGCGACTTCTCCGAGGACGAGCTGTACCGGTACGCGCGCTACGAGTTCCAGATGGCCAGCACGGACGAGGGCGCGGGCTTTCGCGAGGGCTTCTTCGCCCTCTGGAGGCTGCTGGCCACCTATGTGTTGCGGATGCCCGGCGTCTTCAGCTTCGTCTTCCTGCACGCCCACCCAGAGGACGGGCCTGACGACGAGCGAGGCTGGCGGGTGCGAGACCTGGTCCGCGAGGTCATCCGCCAGGCAGAGCGCGACGGAGTGCTGGAGCCGGGGTCCGCGATGGCGAGGACGTGCCTGGTGTGGGGCGCGCTGGCGGAGCTGGGGCGGGTGGCGGCGAGGTGGGAAGGTGCAGTCACGGAGGAGGACGTGCTCGCGTCAGCAGAGGCGCTCTGGCGGGCGCTGGGCCCCAGGGAGAAGTCGGCGCCCAGTGGGCCCGGAGGCATGCCGCCTTCAGACGGCGAGAAGGCCCGGGACGAGGCGCCCGGCAGTGGCGCGGCGGAGGCAATGGCCGATGGCGCGGCGGCGCGTCCGGCTCCAGACGGCCAGCAGGCCTCGGGTGAGGCGCCCGAAGCTGAAGCGGCGGCGGCAATGGATGAGGGCGCGGCGGCGCATCCGCCAGGCGCTATGCCCGTGGAAACGAAGCGTCCCCACGCCATGGAGGAGGGCAGTACTCCGGCAACTGCCGCGCCCGAAGACCGAGGGCTGCACGCGTTGAGTGCTTCACCCGCGGGGGCAGGAGCGGCGCGGTCCGAAGCCATGATGGCTGGAGAGGCCATGGCAGCAGCTCACGATGCCCCAGGAGGTGCGCGCACGATGCACGCCAGCCCCTGTCGCGTTCTTCGATGCGGCCCTGCCGGGATGAGGACACCGCACCCGGGAGGCCCCTGCCGGGCGACGTGGCAAGCAACGCGCTGGAGGCCATGGCGCTCGCCACGTTCCTGCATGCCCTGGCTCCGGGAGCGCTCGGAGCCTCCCGGCTGCCGCAGGGCGCTTCCGCGTCATGAATGAGTCCTCCGCGCCCGGATGCGCGCCGGGCCCGTCCGCTGTTATGAAGCGGGCGTGTCCGACGTCTCCGAGCCCTCATCTCTCGACACCGCGCTGGTCCGCGCCAGCGAGGAGCTGGGCTTCCCCAGCTACTACCAGTCCATCGTGCGCCCGCTGCTGCGCAACCCGGAGGGGCGCTGGCCGCGCTGCTGTGGCGGGGGCTGCGAGCCCTGTGCCCAGACGCTCCACAAGGTCGCCCTGCGCGCCCTGGAGCTGATGGGCACCCCGCGCCAGGCCCCGCTGCCGGACTGAGCCAGGAGCCCCATGCCCGCCCCGCACGCGCTGCTGCTCGTGGATGACGATGCCGCCTTCCGGAAGGTGTACGGCGGCCTGCTGCGCGAGGCGGGCTACGAGGTGGTGGAGGCCGCGGACCGTCCGTCCGCCCGTGCCGCCTTCGAGGCCCGTGCCTTCCCGCTGGTGCTGCTGGACCTGATGCTGCCCCCCGACGGCAGTGTATCCGCCGGCCTGGAGGGGCTGGGGGCGCTCTTGAGCGCGCGGCCCGGCACCAAGGTCATCGTCATCTCCGGAGCGCTCGACACGCGCCACTCGCTGGAGGCGGTGCGGCTGGGCGCGTACGACTTCCTCACCAAGCCGGTGGACCCGGACGTGCTGCTGGTGGTGGTGCAGCGGGCCCTGGCGCGCGTGACGCTGGAGCGGCAGGTGGAGTCGCTGCGCACGTCGCTGGCGCGCGCGGGTGGCGACACGGCGATGGTGGGGCAGAGCCCGCCGTTCTTCGCGGCCGTCACCCTGGCCGAGCGCGTGGCTCCCAGCGACTTGCCAGTGCTCGTCACCGGGGAGAACGGCACGGGCAAGGAGCTGCTCGCGCGCAGCGTCCACCTCAAGAGCCGCCGCCATGCGGGGCCCTTCGTCCCCATCAACTGCGGCGCCCTGCCGGAGTCGCTGCTGGAGAGCGCCCTGTTCGGCCACGTGAAGGGCAGCTTCACGGGCGCGACGAAGGACCACCGGGGCCTCTTCGCGGAGGCGGACGGGGGCACGCTGTTCCTGGACGAGCTGGGGGACATGACGCCGTCGCTCCAGGTGAAGGTGCTGCGCGCGCTGGAGACGGGCGACATCCTCCCGGTGGGCGCGGACCTGCCCGTGCACGTGGACGTGCGGCTCATCTCCGCCACGCACCAGGACCTGGGCCGCATGCAGCAGGAGGGCACCTTCCGCGAGGACCTCTACTGGCGCGTGAAGGGCGTGGAGATACGGCTGCCGCCCCTGCGCGAGCGCACCTCGGACCTGCCGCTGCTGGCGAAGCACTTCCTCAACCAGTGCGCCCACCTGTGCCCGGATGGCCGCGCGCGGCTGCTGTCGGACGCGGCGGCGGAGGCGCTGGCGGCCCATGCATGGCCCGGCAACCTGCGCGAGCTGCGGCACGAGATGCAGCGAGCCACCGTGCTGGCCGGAGAGCGCCGCGAAATCCAGCCCGAGGACCTGTCCTTCACCGGCAGCGAGCGGCCCCGCGCGAGCGCCCCCGGCGCCACCACGCTGGCGCAGAAGGTGGAGGCGCTGGAGCGGCGCGAAATCGAGGAGGCGCTGAAGCGCTGCGGCGGCAACCGCACGCACACGGCGGAGGCGCTCGGGCTGTCGCGCCAGGGCCTGCTCAAGAAGCTGGAGCGCTTCGGGCTGACGTGAGTCAGAACAGCCGGGCGCCCAGGCCCAGGCGCGCGGCCCAGCCGAAGCGCGTCTCGCCCGCGCCCACGCGCTCGCGGAACGTCTCGAGGCCCGCCTGGCCCGCGGCCAGCACCGACAGGTTGGAGCCCAGGTACACCTCCACGCCGCCGCCGCCGAGCGCCTGGAAGCGCCGCGCCTTGTCACGCGTCAGGCCGAAGTCGATGGGCAGGTCCACCAGCCCCACCAGCGACACCGTGTCCGCCAGCCGGTAGCCCACGACGAGCCCCGGCGAGACGCGCAGCAGCACGCCGGAGAAGTTGTCGTCGTCCATGTACGTGGCCCCGGAGTTGAGCACCACGCCCGCGCCCAGCGTCGGCGCCAGCGCCAGCGGCCCGCTCTCGTACACCTTGACGCGCGCCGCCAGCTCCAGCGCCGCGGACAGCTGGAACCACTGCAGCCGGCCCCGCGCCTCCAGCTCGAACCCGGCGATGCCCTGGCGGAAGCCCACGCCCAGCTCCGGCGCCCCGACGTAGCCGTACAGCGCCGTGGCGCCGTCCGGCAGCGTCACCGGCGCCACCACCGCGCCCAGCCGGTCCTGATCCTCGGCCGCCGCCGTGACGGGCTGCTCCTCACGCACGGGCACCGGGGGCACGGACTCCTGGGCGGCGGACTCGAATGACACCAGCAGCAGCGTGAACACGAGCGAGCAGGACAGGGCAGGGCGCGTCATGGCGCGCACCCTACCTCGGGGAGTCGATGCCGGAAACCCAACGATTCCAGGGACTTGTGTGCAGGTTGCGCATCTGTCAGGCTTGGCTGGAAGAATTAGGAATCCATGGCTGCCGCACTCCCACAACCTTACACGCACAGCGAACCGGACGCCTCGGTGGAGGCGGCCCCGCGCCGCCGCGTGTCACGGGGCCGGGCGAGGGTGCTGCTGGTGGACTCCGACGCGGGCGCGCAGGCGGTGCTGGCGGCGGGGCTGGTGGAGGCGGGCTTCGAGGTGCTGATGGTGGGCAGCGTCGCCGCGGCGCTGGAGGCGCTGGCGACGGACGGCGCGCCGCCGCACATGGTCATCTCCGAGGTGGAGCTGCCGGACGGTGACGGCTTCAGCCTCTGCGGCCAGGTGCGCGCGGAGCCACGCACGGCGCACCTGCCGGTGCTGCTGCTGGCGCGACGGCAGGAGGACTTCCACAGAGACCTCGCGGGAGGGGTGGGCGCCGACGACTACCTGCCCCATCCGGTGACGGTGGCGGACGTGGTGGCGCTGGCGCGGCTCAAGGCGGGGCGGCGCACCAGCGATGCCGCCTTCGAGTCGCACACGGCGCGGCTGCCGCTGACGCACGTGGCGCGGGCGCTCCTGTCGGGCGTGCGCTCCGGCCGGGTGGTGCTCGCCGAGGGCGAGGGCTGGTTCTCCTTCCGCCACGGGCTGGTGGTGGACGCCGTCTTCCACGGCGAGCGGGGCAGCCTGCCCTTCCGCCGCATGCTGTGCTTCGGCACGGGCGCGTACGCAGTGGTGCTGGGCCCGGAGCTGCTCAAGGGCTCGTTCACCATGGACCGCGCGTACCTCTGCGAGACGGTGCTGCCGGGGCTGGAGCGCTTCGACGCGCTGCGCGCCCGGGGCCTGCCGCTGGCGTCGCGGCTGACGGTGGACTTCGCGCGGCTGGCCGAAGTGCTGGCCACGCTGCCCGAGGACGTGGGCGAGGTGGTGCGCCTGTTCGACGGCCGCCGCACGCTGCGCTCGGTGCTGCTGGAGTGCCTCTACCCGGAGGCGGTGACGTACGAGGCGTCGACGCGGCTGTTCGCGCTCGGCGTGCTGGTGCCCGCCTGCCTGGTGGAGGAGCTGGAGCGGGCCCGCTGCGGTGCGTCCGTCCCCGGCTTCTTCGAGCCGACCCTGGTTCCGGAGCCCGCGTCAGAGCCTGAAGCCGAGCCCGACTCGGAGTCGCCGGAGACCCTCACGCTGGTGGGGGGCTCGCAGCCCCCGGTCATCCTGACCTTCCCCAAGCAGTCCGCGCGCACCCCGGGTGCACCGGACGCCCAGGAGCCCTCCGGGTACCGCGAAGACGCCTGAGTGTGAAGGGTTTGACTCGGCGGCCCGGCGTAGGCGACAAGGCCCGCCAGAGGCCTCTCCCATGTCCGGTCACAATCGGTGGTCGAAGATCAAGCGCCAGAAGGCAGCCATGGGCGCGACCAAGGGCAAGCTGTACTCGAAGGTCATCAAGGAGATCACCGTCGCCTCGCGCCTGGGCGGTGGAGACCCCGCCGGCAACGCCCGCCTGCGCGTGGCGCTGGCGCTGGCCCGCGAGGCGAACATCCCCAAGGACACGATTGAGCGTGCCATCAAGAAGGGCACCGGGGAGCTGGAGGGCGAGGCCTACGAGGAGGTGACGTACGAGGGCTACGGCCCCGGTGGCGTCGCCATGCTGGTGGAGTGCCTCACCGACAACCGCAACCGCACCGCCGCGGACGTGCGCTCCACCTTCGGCGCGTACGGCGGCAACCTGGGCGCCGAGGGCGCGGTGGCCTGGATGTTCCAGAAGAAGGGCGCCATCACCGTGAAGCCCGGCCCCACCGAGGACCAGGTGATGGAGCAGGCCATCGAGGCGGGGGCCGAGGACGTCATCAACCTGGGTGACGAGGGCTTCGAGGTGCGCACCGCGCCGGCGGACCTGCACACGGTGGCCACCCGCCTGGAGACCGCGGGCCTGAAGCTGGGCGAGCAGAAGTGGACGCACCTGCCGCAGAACACCGTTCGGGTGGAGGGCGACACCGCGCCCCGGCTGCTCAAGCTGATGGACGCGCTCGACGAGAATGACGACGTGCAGAACGTGCATGCGAACTTCGAGATGGATGAGTCGGTGATGGAGTCCCTGTCGCGGTAGCGACGCAGCGAAATGGAGTCAGGCGTGCGCGTGCTCGGGGTGGACCCAGGCAGCCGGTTCATGGGCTATGGGGTGGTGGAGGAGAAGCGGGGCCGGCTGGTGCATGTGGGCCACGGCGTCATCAAGGTGCCCGAGTCGGCGCCGCTGGCCGCGCGCCTCAGGGACCTGCACGCCTCGCTGGTGGAGGCGCTGGTGCGCTACAAGCCGGACGCCGTCGCGGTGGAGGGCGTGTTCACCTTCCGCAACGCGCGCAGCGCCCTGGTGCTGGGGCATGCGAGGGGCGTGGCGCTGCTGGCCGCCGCACAGGCGGGGCTGGAGGTGTTCGAGTACCCGCCCGCGAAGGTGAAGAAGTCGGTGGGCGCCGGCGGCGCGGATGGGAAGGACGCGGTGGCGCGGATGGTGAGGACGTTCCTCGACTTGGACCCGTCCACCCTGGAGCGCGCGGACGCGAGTGATGCATTGGCGGTGGCGCTGTGCCACCTCAACCATGGCCGGGCCGCGGTACCCATGTCGGCCACGGCGGGCAAGAAGCGCAAGGGCGCGGCGGCGCTGCTGGCGGACCGGCTGGCGCCCGCGTACCGCAGACCGGAGGCGGGATGATTTCGCGGCTGCGCGGCACGGTGCTGGAGAAGGACCTCGAGGACGCCACCATCGACGTGGGCGGCGTGGGCTACCGGGTGAATTTCTCCACCCTGGCGCTGGGGAAGCTGCCGGCGGAGGGCCAGCCGGTGGACGTGCGCATCCGCACGGTGGTGCGCGAGGACGCCTTCGAGCTGTTCGGCTTCCTGTCCAAGGGCGAGGAGGAGGTCTTCCAGCTGCTGACGGCGGTGACGCGCGTGGGCCCGCGGCTGGCGCTCACCGTGCTGTCCGGCATGGAGGTGCCGGAGCTGGTGGCGGCGCTGTCGCGCGGCGAGGTGGCGCGGCTGTCCAAGATTCACGGCGTGGGCAAGAAGACCGCCGAGCGGCTGGTGCTGGAGCTCAAGGACAAGGTGAAGACGATTCACCTGGAGGCGGTGTCGCGAGGGACCGCGCCCGCGCCCATGGGCGGCACCCAGTCCGACCTCGTCTCCGCGCTGCTCAACCTGGGTTACAAGCAACCCCAGGCGGAGAAGGCCGCGGAGCTCGCCAGCAGCCGGCTGGGCGCGGAGGCCTCCTTCCAGGCCCTGTTCCGCGAGTCCCTCAAGGCCCTGCGCTCTGGTGGCAGCTAGCCGACGGCCGCGTGTGACGAACCGTGACGCGCGGCCGCGGACTTCTCTCTTCTTGAAACTCGAATGGGTCAGGGGCCCGACTGCGCCGGTGTCTGCCTGTCGGCACAGGTCGTCGAGCCTCGCGAGATGGCGGACATGCTAAGCGCTTTCCTACCTTGGTCTGAGTGGACGTGTACGTCACGAGTGACACTTTCCAGCTCCGGCGGTGGAGCCCAGTGCGCCGCCGAGGACAAGGGGCTGCTCACATGAAGTCATGGCGTGGCGTTCCGGTGCTGGTGTCCGTGCTGTCCGGGCTCGTGGTGGGGTGCGGGCCGGTACCGGAGGGAGGCGAGGCGGAGGGGGTGGAGGCGGCCCTGGAGGGCGAGGCGACAGGTGAGACGACGACAGCCGCGGGGCTGACGGTGGCGGTGGCGGGGCTGCTGGCCAATGTGTGGGAGGTCTGCGACGACTTCGCGCGGCGGGTGAAGGACATCCGTCCCGGGGCGCAGGGCTCGGCGCCGCAGTCCCTGGTGCATGGCAACGGGCTGCTGCTCTTCAGCGCGGACGATGGGGTGCATGGCCGGGAGCTGTGGGCCAGCACGGGCGAGGGCCTGCGCACGGTGCTGGTGAAGGACATCAACCCGGGCAAGCTGAACTCGGGGCCCCAGTCGCTGACGGCGATGGGCCCGTGGGTGTTCTTCTCGGCGACTGACAAGGACGCCGGGGCGGAGCTGTGGCGTACGGACGGCACGGCGAAGGGCACGTTCCGGGTGAAGGACGTCCGGCCCGGGCCGGTGGGCTCGGTGCCGGATCAGCTCACCGTGGTGGGCAGCCTGCTCTACTTCACCGCGGATGACGGCGCGCACGGCCGCGAGCTGTGGCGCACCGACGGCACGGAGCGGGGCACGGTGCTGGTGCGCGACTTCGCGCCGGGGGAGGACTCCTTCACGCTGGAGCGCCTGACGGCGTGGGAGGACACGCTGGCCCTGGTGACGTACAACGGCCTCGAAGAGGGGGTGCTCTGGGCGGTGGACCGGAAGGGGCGGGTGAGTCCGCTCTTCACGCTCGACCAGGGCGTGTTCGTGGAGGTGAAGCCGGCGGGCCGGCAGCTGTTCTTCGCGGTGGACGCACTGACGGACGAGGCGGACCTCTGGGTGACGCGGAACAGGCCGGGCACGGCGGAGTTCCTGAAGCACTTCCCGGGGCAGTACCCGACGGCGCTCACGGCGCTGGGAGACTCGGTGTACTTCGTGGCGGGTGGCGAGGGGCTGCTGGGACAGGTCGGAGATCCGCTGCACGGCGCCGAGCTGTGGACGAGCGACGGGACGGCGCGTGGCACCGAGCTGGTCCAGGACATCCGCCCGGGGCCGGAGGGCGCGTTCTCCATCTACGACTCCCCCTGGCTGGTGGCGGTGGACAAGCTCCTCTTCTTCTCGGCGGATGACGGGCAGCACGGCCGCGAGCCCTGGCGCAGCAACGGCAAGTCGCAGGGCACCTGGCTGCTGAAGGACGTGGAGCCGGGCCCCGGGGAGAGCGAGCCGAAGTTCCTCGCCGGAGAGAAGGGCTGGCTGTTCTTCTCCGCGCACACCACGGGCCACGGCCGAGAGGTCTGGTACAGCAACGGCAAGCCCTGGGACACGAAGTCGCTGATGGACATCGCGCCGGGCGCGGCCTCCTCGAACCCCAGCTCCTTCGTCCTGTCGGGCTGGGACGTCTTCTTCCTCGCCACCGAGGGCAGCGGCGGCGAGGAGCTGTATGCGGTGCCGTTCCGTCCGGCCCGGCGCTGCGGCGGCGACGACTGCTGAGTCCCCTGGCGCAACGGCGCGGGGCCTTACGCCGCGCGCCGCGCCGCCGGAGTGGGGCGCACGTCGCCGAAGTTGGGCGCGGGCAGGACGATGGTGGGCGCCAGCGCCGGGGCCATCAGGTGGGACGTGAGCTGCGAGGACGGATGGAAGTTGACGAACGCGCCCTCCACCGCGGACGTGCCGGCGAACAGCTTCTCCACCACCATGGACGTGTACTGGTCCAGCGAGTCCTCGCGCGTGTTGCCGTTGAGCACCACTTCCCAGCCCATGTGCTCGGCGAAGCGGCGCACGCCGGGGATGGCGGACTGCAGCGGCGTGTAGCTCTCCGTGGCCACGCCATTCTCGCTGATGACGAACACCTCGCGCGCCGTGGCCACCGCCAGCGACATGTTCCCCTGCGTGTGGCCCGGCGTGCTCAAGAGCGCCGCGCCCTGGCCCAGCCACACGTCGCCGTCCAGCAGCACCACGCGCTCGGCGGGCACCTCCGCGCCGCCCGGCACGAACCACACCGTCTGCATGGGGTGCAGGTCCTTCACCATCTCCCACTCCGCGCGCTGCACCAGCAGCCGCGCCCGGGGGAAGTACGCCTGCATGCCGTCACCGCCCAGCCAGCCGCGCAGGTCCTGGATGTGCAGGTGGTCGAAGGCGATGTAGTCCACGTCCGCGGGCGTCAGCCCCAGCGAGGACAGGTGTGTCTGCACCGCGCCGTGGCGCGTGGACATCACCTTGTCGGAGACGAAGGCGCCGTAGCGCTCGCGCAGCGCGCGGTAGAAGGGCGCCGCATGGCCCTTCTCGTAGTCCGACGGGTTGAACAGCAGCGTGCGGCGCTCGCCCTCACGGTCCACGAACTGCACCACCTGCATGCGGTTCGTCATCATCACGTAGGGGGCCGGTGACAGCGCCGCGCCGCTGAAGGCGAACTGCGCGGGGTACGGGAAGGTGATGAGGTCGCACGTGGCCACCGCGGACACGGGGCCTTCCTTGACGAAGGCCTCGCGCGCATCCAGTGCGGCGCGGCGCAGCTTCTGGAGCTTCACGCCGGGCACGGACTCGGCACGGGCACCAGCGAGGGAGGGAAGGGGGCGGAACGCAGGGGTCGTGTGCATGGGAGTCACCACCGGGTCAGGTCGAAAACCGTCTTGACGGACTTGAAGCGCGCGCGCGCCAGATTGGCCTCAATCGCCTCCTGGTAGCGAGCCAGCGGAAAGGTGTGCGTGACGAGAACGGAACAGTCGGGGCCTTCCTTCCGGGCGAGCAGCTCCAGCACCAGGTCGAAGGTGTGCCGGCGCTCGCCCCGGAAGCCCTCCAGGCCGTACACGTAGGAGCCGAGCAGGGTCAGCTCGTTGCGCCACACCGTCGTCCAGTCCACCCGCTCCAGCACGCCCGCGGCCCCCACCAGCACCACCTTCCCCAGCGCGCGCGTGTAGCGCAGCGAGTCCTGCACCGAGGCCGCGCTGCCGATGCAGTCGATGGTCACCTCGAAGCCGCCCGACAGCGCCGGAGGGCCTATCACCGGGCGGTACACCTTCGCCCCCGTGCGCCGCGCGACCTCCTCCGCCTCGGCCAGGTCGCCCTTCACGCGGAAGGCCTCGTCCGCGCCCATCCGCCTGCCCAGCTCCAGCTGGTAGTCCTCCGTCGCCAGCAGCGTCACGTGGCAGCGGTGCCCCAGCGCCCGAAGCGCCCACAGCGCGGCGAAGGCCACCGGCCCCCCGCCGATGACGAGCACCTTGTCGTCGTCCCGGGGCGCCGCCTTCAGCACCGCATGGAGGCTCACCGCCAGCGGCTCCACCAGCACGCCCGCCTTGTCCGACACGCCCCCCGGCACCGGGTGGAGCTGGGACGGGTGGGCCACCAGCTCCGTGCCCATTCCGCCCGGCAGCTCCCGCTGGTAGCCGAGCATCTGTCCGGCCGCCAGGCAGCCCTCCGCCGTGTGCTCGCAGCCGTTCTCCTGGCCGGACGCGCACGGCTTGCACGGCGGCTGGATGCCGCGCAGGCGGCAGGGCAGCAGCGGGTCCACCGCGACGCGCTGGCCCACCTCGACGCCGCGTGCCTGGGGCCCCAATTCCGTCACCTCGGCGAGGATTTCGTGGCCCAGCACCGCGGGGAAGCTGTTGAAGGGCTCCAGCTGCGGGCTGGCCTTGAAGAAGAGCGTCGCCATGTCCGAGCCGCACAGCCCGGTAAGGAGGGGCTTGAGCCGCACCCAGTCCGGGCCGGGCAGGGCGGGGCGCGGAAGCTCACGCAGGGAGAGGCAGCTCCCAGTCCCATAGTGCAGCTTCGGGTACAGCCCTCCCAGCCCCCGGGCCACGACGTACTTGGGGATGGAGAGGTCGAAGACGAGTCCCTTCATGGGATTGGGCGCTCCCTGGCCGCTCGGCCGGCTGGCCGTCCGAGTCTAGCCCCGCCAGATGTGCGGCGACACGCGCGGCCTTCCTGTATAGGGTCGGAATGGTCATGGCGAGGAAGTCCGACACCCTCTCGGAAGAGGTCCAGCCCGAGGACGTCCGGCTCGAGGCCTCCCTGCGTCCACGCTCGTTCGACGAGTACGTGGGCCAGGGGCCCGTCGTCGAGAAGCTCAAGGTCTACGTGCAGGCGGCCCGCAGCCGTGGGGACGCGCTGGACCACTGCCTCTTCTCCGGCCCCCCGGGCCTCGGCAAGACGTCGCTGGCGCACATCATCGCGAACGAGCTGGGCGTGGGCATCCACGTCACGAGCGGCCCCGCCCTGGAGCGCAAGGGCGACCTGGCGGGCCTGCTCACCAACCTCGACGCCCGCGACGTGCTCTTCATCGACGAAATCCACCGCCTCAATGCCGCCGTGGAGGAGTACCTCTACCCGGCCATGGAGGACTTCCGGCTGGACATCACCATCGACACCGGGCCCGCCGCCCGGGCGATGAAGATTGATCTGCCGCCCTTCACGCTCATCGGCGCCACCACGCGCACCGGCCTGCTCACCTCGCCGCTGCGCGACCGGTTCCAGATTCAAGAGCGCCTGGAGTACTACGACGCCAAGGCGCTGGAGCTCATCCTCCACCGCTCGGCCCGCATCCTCGGCATCCCCACGGACAAGGACGCCGCGAAGGAAGTGGCCAGCCGCTCGCGCGGGACGCCCCGCATCACCAACCGGCTGCTGCGCCGCCTGCGCGACTTCGCGGAGGTGGAGGGCGATGGGAAGATAACGCTGGAGCTGGCGAAGTCGTCGCTGGACCGGCTGGGCGTGGACGCCAGCGGCCTGGACGCGATGGACCGGAAGATCCTCCTCACCATCCTCGAGAAGTTCGGCGGGGGCCCGGTGGGGGTGGAGACCATCGCCGCCAGCGTGGGCGAGCAGCGGGATACCATCGAGGACGTGTACGAGCCCTTCCTCATGCAGGAGGGCTTCCTCCAGCGCACGCCCCGGGGGCGCATGGCCACCCACCGGACCTACCAGTACTTCAAGAAGCAGCCACCGCCGACGCCCCAGGGCAGCCTCTTCTGAGCGTAAGCTCCTCAGCGCCATGAGCCAGGTCACCTCTACCGCCACCCCCCGTGACTTCTACGCGGACCTGATGCGCGCGTCGCAGACCTCTCGCGCCGGCTTCCTCGCCGAGCGCGAGCGCTGGCTGCGCGGCGTGCCCGTGGAGGGCCGCGAGGAGCTGCTCTTCGAGTTCGAGATGCTGCTGCGCGCGGTGGAGCGCTACCTCAACCTCAACACCGTGGTGGATGCCGGGGGCCGGCCGCTCGTCACCCGCGACTTCCACGAGGAGCTCGCGGACGTCCGCGACGCCATGGAGCGCGCCATCCGCGTCGCGCGCCACCTGCAGGACCCGGACAGCGACCAGAAGATGGTCTTCCGCAAGTACGTGGAGACGCAGCTGGCGGACGACCGCATCCGGCGCGCCCTCATCGAGGAGGAGCTGGACCAGGAGACGCCGCCCGAGAGCCTCTTCGTGCTGCGCGAGGCCTTCGACGCGCTGAAGAACCTGCTGGACCACCTGCTCAAGCTGCCCGTGGCCAACCTCGGCCTCTTCCAGGACGTGGGCAAGCTGGCCCTGCGGGAAATCGTCCTCAACCGCTACTTCCGCCCCTTCCGCCCGCTGGAGTTCCGCGTCGAGTACGACCGGCTCCGCTCCGTGCGCCTGCTGGACACGCTGTCCACGCTCCCGGAGGACCAGCGGACCCTCTTCTCCACCGCCTTCCTCGGCCTGTTCCGCCTGCTGCACTACCTGGCCTACGTGGACGCGGAGGGGCAGCCGCCGTACTCCCGCCGCGTGCGCGTGCTGCTGGCGCTGGTGCGCAGCGAGGCCGGCTCGCTCGCGTCGTGGATGCACTCGGAGCTGTCGCCCAGGGCGGCCTCCAAGTCGCTCCAGGCCGCCACGCTGCGCGCCGCGCGTGACATCGCCCGGGAGACGGAGCGCGTGGCGCGCGAGGTGCTCGTCAACCTGGACCGCGACGCGGAGGCCCCCGCGCGCGCCGCCACCGCCTTCACGTCGCTTCTGCGCACGCAGGTGGTGGTGCTGCTGGAGACGCTGGCCCCCAATGGCGGCCTGGCCGACGGCGTCTTCGACGAGCTGATGAGCCCGCAGGACGCGGCGCTCCGGCTGCGCAAGGATTTGTGGGTCTACGCCCAGCTGTGCCGCTCCGCCGAGACGCACCTGCGCGCGGAGGACGTGCCCGCCGCCGAGCGCGCGCTGGACGCCCTCAAGGCCTTCCTCGGCTACTTCCACGACGGCGGCTACCAGCTGCTGCGCTACGCGGACTACGACGCCTTCGACCGCTTCACCTCGCTGCTGGTGGAGCTGCCCTGGCCCCCGGAAGGGCCCGGCATCCGCGCCCGCCTCGCCGAGGACCTGCGCCGCTTCGTCCAGACGCTCGAGTCCACCTTCCACGCCGTCAGCCGCCGCACCCTGCTCCAGGGCCGCGGCTTCGACCGGCAGGACGCGGAGGCCCTCCGGGACCGCTTCCTGACCGCCCCCGGCCGCTGACGCCGGGTGTTGCTCCCCTGACTCACGGTGCGTGCGCGGGCCCCCCCGCCATGCCCGTGGTTTGCCTCGGCCCGAGCCATGCGCTATGGACGCGCCGTGTTGCATGGGTGACACGTCCGGATTTCCGGGCATGTCGGGGCGAGGGGGACGCGACGGTCGTCTGACGAATCCCGGACACCGATGTCACGGTTCCGGGGGGAACCAGCAACCTTCATACAGGGGTGGGGGACCGGCCCGGACCGGAGGCCCACACCCGAGGCGGCAGAATCCCGAGGTATTTCAAGGGGTTGACTTGGAAGTCAGCCCCTGGGCAGCAAGCAGGCATGTCACGAAGTCATGGCACGTCACTTGCTGAATCTGCGCGTCGCGTCAGATCACTGATGAACGATTCCTGGTCCATCCGGATGGACCCGGAGCGGAAGTCCCGCGGTACCGAGCAGCCACGAGGCGACACCTACATGCCCCCGTCCTCCTACAACCAGCGCACCGTTTCGAAGATTGCCACCCTGCAGGGAGTGGGCCTCCACTCGGGCGCGAAGGTGACGCTCACCCTGCGTCCCGCACCGGCGGGCCATGGCATCGTCTTCGTGCGCACGGACCTGCCGCGGCCGGTGAGCATCCCCGCCCTGGCGGACTACGTGGTGGACACGTCGCTGGCCACCACGCTGGGCCGCGACGGCGTGCGCGTGGGCACGGTGGAGCACCTGATGTCGGCGCTGGCCGGCCTGGGCATCGACAACGTGCGCGTGGAGCTGGACGGCCCGGAGGTGCCCATCATGGATGGCAGCGCGTCGCCCTTCGCGGCGCTCATCCAGGACGCGGGCGTGCGCGAGCTGGACGCGCCCAAGGAGCTGCTCGTCATCCGCAAGCCGGTGTCCGTCATCGACGGGGACAAGCAGGCCTCGCTCACGCCGTCCCGGCAGTTCCGCATCAGCTGCACCATCGACTTCGAGCATCCCGTCATCCAGGGCCAGTCGTTCGACTTGGACTTCAGCGACCGTGAGTTCTCGCGGCAGATTTCGCGCGCGCGCACGTTCGGCTTCCTGCGCGACGTGGAGAAGCTGAAGAAGCTGGGCCTGGCGCGCGGCGGCTCGCTGGAGAACGCCATCGTCGTGGACGAGGTCTCCATCCTCAACCCAGACGGCCTGCGCTTCCCGGACGAGTTCGTGCGGCACAAGATCCTCGACGCCATCGGCGACGTGTCGCTGTTCGGCCGCCCGGTCATCGGGCATCTGACGGCGTACAAGACCGGGCATGCGCTCAACCACAAGCTGGTGCGCAAGGTGCTCGCGGATCCGAGCTGCTACGAAATCGTCCCCGCGCGTCGCCGCGAGCTGGAGGGGCTGGACCTGGGCTTCACCGGCCTGGCGGGCGCGCTGGAGCTCGAGCCTCTCGTCGCCTGAAGCCATTTCCTTGCAGGTCAGGGCTGTCTCGACTAGGACGCGGGCATATGCTCAAGCCCACCCGCGTCATCCTCGCCGCGCTCCTGGCGGCCTCCCTCACCGCCGGCTGCAACAAGGAGAAGGCGCCGGCCACCACTCAGGGGCCCGCCGCCACCGCGCAGCAGGCCGCCGCTGGTGAGCCCGCCCCTGACACCGTCGTCGCCACCTTCGGTGACGGGCAGAAGATCACCTACAAGGAGCTCAACGAGCGCATCCAGGAGCCGCTGGCCAACCTGGAGAAGCAGAAGCACCAGCTCCGCAAGCGTGGCCTGGACGGCATGGTGACGGAGAAGCTGGTGGATGCCGAGGCCAAGAAGCGCGGCATCACCCAGGAGCAGTTCCTCAAGGCGGAGATCGACGACAAGGTGCAGGCTCCCCCGGAGGAGCGCATCAAGGAGGTCTTCGACGGCGCCAAGGGCCAGCTGCCGCCCGGCTCCACCTACGAGCAGATGAAGCCGCAGATCGTGGACTTCCTCACCCAGCAGCCGAAGCAGGAGCGCGCGCAGGCGCTGTTCGCGGAGCTGCGCAAGACGGCCAACGTGCAGGTCACCCTGCCCGAGCCCCCGCGCGCCCCGGCCGAGCGCAAGCAGGTGGCCGCCACCGGCGCCTCCAAGGGCAAGGAGGGCGCGCCCGTCACCATCGTCGAGTTCAGCGACTTCGAGTGCCCGTTCTGCAGCCGCGCCAACCCGGCCGTGGACCAGGTGATGAAGGAGTACGGCGACAAGGTGCGCGTGGTGTTCCGCCACTTCCCGCTCGACTTCCACAAGAAGGCGCCCAAGGCCTCCGAGGCCGCGCTGTGCGCCGGTGACCAGGGCAAGTTCTGGGAGATGCACGACGCGCTCTTCGCCAACCAGCAGAAGCTGGACGTGCCGGACCTGAAGAAGCACGCCGCCGACCTGAAGCTGGACTCGGCGAAGTTCGACAAGTGCCTGGACTCCGGTGAGAAGGCGGCCGTCGTGCAGGCCGACCTGGCGGACGGCAAGAAGGCCGGCGTGACGGGCACCCCGGCGTTCTTCATCAACGGCATCCTGCTGTCCGGGGCGCAGCCGTTCGAGGAGTTCAAGAGCATCATCGACGAGGAGCTCAAGACGGCGAAGTAGTCGCGCGTCGTCGAGCCTGGAGCAAAGGGGGCACGGGCCGTGGCGTCGAAACCGAAAGCCACGCCCCTCGTGGGTGAGAAGGCGCTCCTGGAGCTGGAGCTGCCGCTCACCTCGGGCCTGTCCCCCTCCCGTCCCCTCTCGGCCTGGTTCCACGGGCCGGAGGGGATGGTCCTCCTGCAGGAGCCGTCCGGCTTCGCTGGCTTCATGGCCGGCACCCTGGGCACCCTGTCCGTGGAGGAGGTCTTCGCCCACGTCCTGACGGGCATCCGCAGCGGCCTTTTGGCCGTGCAGGGCGGCTCCGTGCGCCGCACCGTGTCCTTCCGGGACGGGCAGGTCGTCTTCGCCACGTCCACCGAGCGCTGGGAGCGGCTGGGCGCGGTGCTGGTGCGCCTGGGCATGCTGACGCAGGTGCAGCTGACGCAGGCGCTGTCGCGGGTGACGCCGTCGCGGCGCATCGGCCAGGTGCTGACGTCCGAGGGCCTGGTGTCCGAGGCGCACCTCTACAGCGCCATGACGTTCGTGGTGCGGGAAATCGTCCTCAGCCTCTTCGAGCTGGTGGAGGGCAGCTTCCTCTTCGTCGAGGGCCCCGCGCCCATGGCGGACGTGGTGAAGCTGCCCGAGCGCACGAGAGACCTGGTGCTCACCGGAATCAAACGGACCGAGGAAGTCACGCGCCTGCGCCGCCGCTTCCCGGTGGACATGCGCGTGGAGCCGGGGCCGAAGGGGCTGCTGCCCGGGGACGCGCCCCTCTTCGCGAAGCGGGGCGCGGGCGGCACGCTGGGCGAGCTGCGCGCGGCCTACGAGGGCGGGCACTACGGCTTCTACACGTGGCTGGACGAGGCCGTGCGCGGCGGCAACGTGGCGGTGCGGCCCGCGGAGCCACCCCCGTCCCCCGGGCCCGCGGTGGAGGGCACGGCCTGGGAGCAGCTGTCCGCCGAGGAACGCTACAACCTGCTGCTGTCCCTGGTGCACCGCGCGCTGCAGGACGCGGGCAAGGACGTGGACCTGCTGCGCGGCTTCCTGGACGCGCCGCCCTCGGGCCTGGAGGACGCCTACGCCGGCGTGGCCCTGGGCCCGGACGGCCGGGTGGACGTGGCGCGGCTGCGCGCCAACCTGTCCCAGGGGGACGAGGCGGTGGGACGCGCCCTCACGTTGGAGGCGCTGGATGCCATCGTCTCCTATGCGCTCTTTTCAGCGCGCAACGTGCTCCCTCCCGAGGTGGCGGAGCGGTTGTCCAACACCTACCGGACACTCCAGGGGGGACTGGCCTAGGGATTTTCCCATGCCCACGTTCGCGTCCACGGCCTTTGCGGGCGGGGGACGAGCGACATGGGCGGAATGCGGAAGCTGGCGTGGGGACTCCTGGTGCTGAGCACGGCCTGCGGCGCTTCACGCCCGGCGGTGACGGCGGCCCGGAGCGAGGGCGAGGGCGTGGGCGGCGCCGGCACCGCGGGACAGCACTCCACCGCCCGGCGCTACGTGGACGAGGACCTGGGCTTCGAAATCGTCCGGCCCACGGCGGACTGGCAGCTGGACGAGACGAACGAGCGCACGCCGGAGGGGCTCTCCATTCCCGTCATCCTCCGCCACAACGTCTCCGGGGCGCAGGTGGTGCTGCAGGTGGCCCCCGCGGTGGCGTCTCCCACGCAGTTCGCCGAGCGGCTGACGGAGGGGCTGCGCCAGCAGCCGGGCTTCACCACCACGGACCCCGCGCCCATTCCCCTGTCGGAGAACGCGGTGGGCTTCGACTTCACGGTGGGGGACGCGGTGCTGGGCCGGGTGGCCGTGCGGGAAGGCCGGCCGGGCCGCGTGCTGATGCTGCTGGCCACGTGGCCCGCGCAGTCGCCGGACGGAGTCACCCAGAGCGTGGACGCCCTCATCGAAGGCGTCCGTCCTCTGCCCGGGCCCAACGCGCCCGCGGTGTCCCAGGCCGTCCCGCGCCGCTGAAAAGGCCGCGCGGGGTCCAGCCCAGGAGAGTCCCGCTCAGGCCCCCTTCGCGGCCTTGCGGGCGCTCTTGGCGCCCTTCGCGGCGGCCTTGGTGGCGGCCGCCCGGGGCGTCGGAGGCGTCGTGGCCTCGTAGTCGTCCGGGGTGGCGGCGCGCAGCCGCACCCACTCCACCAGCGTGCGCAGGCCCGCGCCGGTGCCGCCCTTGCTGAGGTAGCCGCGCTCCTTGGGGCTGTTGGAGGGGCCGGCGATGTCCAGGTGCACCCACGGCGTCTCGCCGACGAACTCCTTGAGGAAGAGCGCGGCGTTGATGGAGCCGCCCCAGCGCTCGCCGGAGTTCTTCATGTCGGCCACCTCGGAGCGCAGCGCGTCCTTCTGCAGCTCGCTCACCGGCAGGCGCCACATCTCCTCGCCCGCGGTGCGCGCGGACTGGAGGACCTCGTTCACCGTGGCGTCGTGCTCGCCGAAGGCGCCGACGATGTAGTTGCCCAGGGCGATGACGCAGGCGCCCGTGAGGGTGGCCAGGTCGATGACGGCGGACGGCCGGTGCTCGCAGGCCCAGGTGAGGATGTCGCCCAGCACCAGGCGGCCCTCCGCGTCCGTGTTGGTGATCTCCACCGTCTTGCCCAGCCGCGAGGTGAGGATGTCACCCGGCTTGTACGCGGTGCCGGACGGCATGTTCTCGCACGCGCCGATGAAGGCATGCACGGGGAAGGGCGGCTTGAGCGCGGCGATGACCTTCATGGCGCCCAGCACCGCGGCCGAGCCCGCCATGTCCGTCTTCATCTCCACCATGCCCTCGGTGGGCTTGAGGGACAGGCCGCCCGAGTCGAAGGTGATCGCCTTGCCCACCAGCGCCAGCGGCGGGCGCTTGGCGTCGCGCGCGTTCTTCGGCGTGTAGACGACGTGGATGAGGCGCGGCTCCTCGATGCTGCCGGCGGTGACGCCGAGGAACATGCCCATGTTGAGCTTCTCGATGTCGCGGCGGCCGCCGATGGTGACCTGCAGGCCGCCTTCCTTCGCCGCCTGCCGCGCGGCCTCCGCCAGCGCCGTGGGCGTCACCACGTTGGGCGGCTCGTTCACCAGGTCTCGCGCCCAGTTGGTGGCGTCCGCCACGCGCTTGGCCAGGGCCAGCGCGTCCTCCAGCTCGCGGGACTTCTCCACGCCGTCGGGCAGCACCAGGGCGACCTTGTCCAGCTTCGCGGGGTTCTTCTCCTCGCGGGCGGCGGACTTGTACTTGTCGAAGCGGTAGACGCCCAGGCCCAGGCCCTCCACCACCGCGCGCACGGCGTTGGCGGCCGCGTCCGTGGCCGGCAGCACGAAGGCCGCCGAGCCCACCTTCAGCCGCTGCGCCGTCTTCGCCGCGCGGCCGGCGGCCAGGCGCAGCACCTCGGGGTGGAAGCGGGCGCGGTTGCCCAGCCCCAGCAGCAGCACGCGCTCGGCGCCGGCCCGGCCATGCGTGTGCATGAGGAAGGCCTGGTCCGTCTTGGCCTTGAAGCCCTCCTGGGTGGCCGCGCCGCGCAGGCGTCCCTCCAGGGCGCTGTCGGCCGTGGCCAGGGACGTGGGGGCTGTGTCTGCCAGCTCGCCCTCGAAGAGGGGGATGACGAGGAGCTCGCCGCTCGCCCGCGTGGCGTCGCCGGAGACGAAACTGAAGTTCATGGGCCGTGAAACTCCTGAACGGATGATGGGATGAGGGGCTGCCGAAGGGCGCGGACTGTAACGCCCGCCCTGTCGAGCGCAAAGCGCTGGATGTCATTCGAGCATTGCAATGACGCGATGCACTGGCTAGCACTCCAGGGAATGCCCACGTTGCTGATGCATCTGACCGCCATCGAACGGATGGCCGCCAATCCCGGCGAGCTGCCGACGGACTGGGTGCGCGCACTCGCGGAGGACCTGCCCTATGCGCGCTTCGGCGCGGCGCTGCCGGACCTGCCGCTGTGCGAAGGCGTGCGCGGCGGGCTGTCTGCCTTCCTCCCGGAGCGGGGGATGCCGCGCTTCGCCCGGCTGTACCACGAGCGCGCGCCGGTGGGCTTCGGCCTGAAGATGGCGGAGCTGGTGGCCACCGGCGCGCTGGTGGGCACCGAGCCGGGGCTGGCGCTGCTCGCGGGCTACTTCACGCACCTGTGCGTGGACCGCCGCCTCTATCCGGTGGTGGACAGGCTGGTCATCCGCCACCGCCGCCGCGGCGAGCGCGCGCTGGATGCGCACCGCGACATCGAGTGGGCGCAGACGCTCTTCTACCTGCGCGAGCTGCACGGCGTGGACCTGCTGGGCACGTCACGGCTGCGGGAGAAGTGTCAGGTGGTGAAGAGCCCGGGCTTCCCGTGGCGTGGCATCGGCCGGGGCATCTACGAGCTGGTGCGCCTGTCGTCGCAGGAGCGCGTGGGCCAGGCGCCTTCCAAGGCGGAGGTGGATGGCTGGGTGCGCGGGCTGTACGTCTCCGGACTGTTCCTCTCCAGCCCCATGGGCCGGGCGCGCGCACTGCCGGCGTATGCGCACCTGACGTTCCAGGAGCTGTACCGCAACGACACCTTCGACTTCGCGGCCGAGGTGGAAGGTGCGCTGGAGTCGGCGCGCGGCGTGCTGCGTCGCTTGCACGGCTACATGGCGAGAGGCACCTTCACACCCCGTACGCGCGCGCGCTTCCTCGAGGCCTTCCCCGAAGGCACACTGGGGGCACGCGCCGCGTAGCGTCGTGCGCCGTCGCAGTGCGGCGCGTGGGTCCCTCACGTGCAGGGCAGGCATCCTGGCGAGCCACGTGCCCCGGGGGGAATGCCGCTGTCCGAAGCGGGGGACCGCTCCTATCCTCGTGAAGGAATGACGCTGCTCCTCCTCATGCTTGCTGGCGGCCTCGCGGGTACCCTCGGGGCCATGCTTGGCATTGGAGGCGGCATCGTCCTGGTGCCCGCGCTCGTGCTGGTCTTCGGCATCCCCCTGGAAGAGGCGATACCGGCCAGCCTGATGTGCGTGGTGGCCAACTCGTGCGCGGCGGCGGCGGGCTACGTGCACAACCACCTGAGTGACATCCGGCTGGGGCTGACGCTGGAGCTGTCCACGGTGCTGGGCGCCATCTGCGGCGGGCTGGTGGCGGCGATGGTGGCGCCGGCGATGGTGGCGGTGGTGTTCGGCCTCTTCACGCTCTACGTCGCGCTGCAGATGCTGCTGTTGCGCTCGCCGCGCGTGGAGCCGGCGACGCTGGATGACTACACGCCGACGAACTACCCGCTGGGCATCTCCGGCTCCTTCGTGGCGGGCGGGCTGTCCGCGCTGCTGGGCGTGGGCGGCGGGCCGCTCAAGGTGCCGCTGATGAGCTACGGCATGAGGGTGCCCTTCAAGGTCGCCAGCGCCACCAGCAACCTGATGATTGGCGTGACGGGCGCGGCGAGCGTGGCCGCCTACGCGCTGCGGGGTCATCTCAAGCTGGCGCTGGTGTCGCCGCTGGTGGTGGGCGTGCTGGTGGGCGCCTACGTGGGCGGGCGGCTGATGCCGAAGGTGCCCACGTCGGTGCTCAAGAAGCTCTTCGCCCTGGTGTTGATGGTGGTGGCGAGCCAGATGTTGTGGAAGGGAGGGGCGGGACTGTGGCCGAGCATGTGGAAGTGAGCGACCCCGACGACTCAGCGGCGCGGGAAGCGTCGAGGGTGTCCGCGGCGGTGATGGCGGACCCGAGGGTGAGTCAGAACATGGTGGTGCCGGACGCCAGCGCGTCGCTGGCACCAGAGGTGGAGGCCGAGCCCGTCACGCAACCCGGGCGGACTCGGCGGCGCGACAGGGCGCTGGCCGGAGACCGGTGGATTGCCCGGGTGCTGCGCGGCGGCGCGGTGGTGAGCGGAGGGATGTTCGTGGTGTCGCTCGGGCTGGAGGCGCTGCCCCGCTCGGAGAACGTCGACGTCGCCATCGACCTGATGCGCAAGGGCGCCGCGTCGCTGCTGCTGGTGACGCCGGTGGCGCGGCTCGCGGTGGCCGGGACGCTGCTGGGCCTCAAGGGCGAGTGGCGCTACGCCGCCGTCGCCGCGGGCGTGCTGGGACTGCTGGCCATCGCCGTGCGCGCCGGCATCCACACGTGACGCTGGTGGGTGCGGTCCAGGGAGCCACGGAGCCGCTCGCGGCTCCGGGCACCCGCGGGCGCGCTCAGACGCCGCGCGCGGCGAAGTGGGCCAGCACGTTGCGGACCTTGGCGACCTCGTCCTGGCGGCCCTGGTCCTCGTAGAGCGGCAGCACCGCCTCGAACTGGGCGCGCGCCGCCTGCCAGTCCTGCAGGTAGTAGCAGGACAGCCCCAGGTCCCACCGGGCGCGGGCCTCGTACACGTGGTCGTGCAGCTGCTCGTACAGCTCCACCGCGCGCAGCAGGTGGGGGCGGGCGCCGTCGTGGTTGCCCAGCAGGCCCTCGGACTCGCCGAGCAGCAGGTGGCCCTGCGCGAGCGCCTCCACGTCCTCGCCCTGCTCCAAGAGCGGCACCGCCTCCAGGAAGCGCTTGCGGGCGGGCTCGTACTCGCCCTTCTCCATGCGGATGTCGCCGATGTCGAGCAGCAGCCGCGCCACGCGGTCGGGGTTGCGCGTCTGGCGCAGGAGGATGAGCGCCTCCTGGTACTTCTCCTCGGCGGCCTCCGGCTGGCCCAGCGAGCGCAGGGACTCGCCGATGGCGGCGCGGGACATGGCCTCGCCCTCGCGGTCCTTCGCCTCGTTGAAGAGGAGGGCGGCCTGGGCGATGCGCTCGATGGCGCCGCGGTGGTCCTCGAAGTGGGCCTTCACCACGCCCAGCCCGAAGAGGGCCTGGGCCTGGCCGGGCTTGTAGCCGGCCTGCTGGAAGAGGCCGAGCGCCTCCTCGTAGTAGCCGCGGCTCGCCGCATGGTCGTCCAGGAGGCCGTGCAGCTCCGCCAGCGTCACCAGCCCCTGGCCCACCTGGGTGGGCGAGCCGGTGATGCGCAGCGGGGCCAGCGCGTTCTTCTGCTGCTGGATGGCGTCGAGGATGTGGGCGCGTTGGGAGTCGTCGGACGGGTGCATGTCGGCCTCAGGCGTCGCCACCCTTGCGGCGCCGGGGCGGCTTGTCCAACGAATCGTCCTTCTCGCTCCCGTGAGTCCCGTTGACGGCGGGCAGCTGCGGCGGCGCGCCATTCTCCAGGCCACCTCCGTGGGCGTGGATGGGGCCGGGCTGCGTGCCGTGGCGCTCCTTCTCCACCTTGTCGCCCTGCTCGTGGACGAGCAGCGGGGAGAAGAAGCAGTCCTTCTTCGTGTACTCGTCGAAGGCGAAGGCGAAGCGGTAGCTGGCCGCCGCGCGCTGGTTGCAGTCGGTGCGCTCGCAGAAGCGGCAGGAGATGCCGGAGGGAATCGCGTCCTTGCGCAGGTCCGTGGTGGGCAGGCCGTACGCCAGGTACTTCGCGTTCTCCGCGTGGGTGCCCAGGCCGATGGAGTACGCCGTGCCCTTGACGATGGAGCCTTCAATGGGCTGCAGCTGCACCTTGGCGAAGCAGAAGTACGTCGTGCCGTCCGGCATGATGGAGTACTGCCGGGTGAGCTGGGACGGGTTGAGGAAGGCCAGGTGCACCGCCCACTTCGCGCAGGAGCCGCCGCCGGTGGCGAAGCGGATGCCGGTGCCGCTGTAGCGCTTGGAGATGTTGCCGGCGATGTCCGCGCGCAGGAAGTGGAAGGGGATGCCGGGGCGCTTGGGGTCCGACAGGTTGCAGATGCGGTGGGCCACCGTCTCGTAGGTGGAGCCGAAGATGCTGGAGAGCAGCTCCACGTCGTAGCGCGTGCGCTGCACCTCCTTGAAGAAGTCCCCGTAGGGCAGCATCAGCGCGCCGGCGAAGTAGTTGGCCAGGTTGACCTTGATGAGCCGCTCGGTCTCTCCGTGGCGCATGCGGCCCGCCACGAGGATGCGCTCCACCAGCTTCTCGCGGTCCATCACCAGCAGGCCGATGGAGGCGGCAATCTGGAACTTCAGCGGCTGCTCGGTGAGGAAGGGCGACAGGGTGAGCGTGCGCGCCTCCGGGTCCAGCCGCCGCACCACGGACGAGCCGCTGGGCGCCGGGTCGTCGAAGAGGACCTGGTAGCCGAAGCGCTCCTCCAGCAGGCGGATGAGCTGGCCGCTGGTGAGCTGGCGCTCCAGGCGGACGTCACGCCGCATCGCTTCGGCCTGCTCCTCCAGCTCCGGGAAGTAGTTGCGGTGCTTCTCCAGGAAGTCGCTGACCTCGTCGAAGGGCGAGTAGTCGAAGCGCACGCCCGGCACCGTGCCGTTCTGCGCGCCGCCCTGCGCCCGGGTGCGCTCCTCCACGTTGAGCTGCGCCAGCACGTTCTCCAGCTGCGTGCGCGTGTTCTTGTAGAGGTTGAAGAGCGCGGCCACCGTGCCCGCCAGCTTCGGCTCCGCCGACAGCGACTGGAGCGACTCCGGGTCGATGTCGAGGCTCTTGAGCAGCGGCTCGTCGAGCAGCTTCGCCAGCGCCTCGTCCACGCGGCCCTCGCCCAGCGTGGACATGAACTGCTCGGGGTCCTGGTCGAAGTAGCGCAGCGCCTTCCAGAGCAGCGGGAAGGGCATCACCCGCTTCCCCTTCTCGATGAGGTTCAGGTACGCGGGGGACACCCCCAGGTCCTTCGCCGCGTCCGACTGCTTGATGCTGCGGGCGAGCCGCAGCCCGCGGAGCTTCAGGCCCACGTTGGCGTTCAGTGCGTTGTCGTTCATGGCCGAGTCGGGCCGTCCTGGAGCGCGCCTGGCCTCGCGCTCCTCAAGCCCTGGCCTCACTTTGCAAATCGATTTACCGATTTGCAATGAACGTTTTTGGGAGGGGGGACCCCTGTCCGGCGGGCGACGGAACAGCTGTCCACCCGCCCCACAGAGCTGTAGGAAGGGGCGTAAGCGCATGTAATCACTGCGCTTTGAGCCTGCGGCGGTGTGGGCCCGGGCACGTCCTCGCCGCACCTTGTCAAGGGTTTACTGGCGCACTGCGCCATGCGACTTCGGGTGCGTCAGTAAAAAAGCCTCCGCGGTTTACAGAGAAACTTCGCCATCCGAATGAAGTGGCGGGCAGTGGATCACTCCCTCACTCGCTGGAAGACGAGTGACACGTTGGTGCCGCCGAAGCCGAACGAGTTGCTCATGACGGCGTCGACGTGGGCGGGGCGGGCGGTGTGGGGCACGCAGTCCAGGTGGATGCGTGGGTCCTTGCGCTCCAGGTTGATGGTGGGCGGGAGCAGGCCGCGGGTGAGGGCGAGCACGCTGATGACGGCCTCGGCCGCGCCGGCCGCGCCGTTCATGTGGCCCGTCATGGACTTGGTGGAGGAGACGGCCACGGTGCTGGCGGCGTCGCCGAAGACGCGGGCGATGCCCTCCATCTCCAGCACGTCGCCGATGTCCGTCGAGGTGCCGTGCGCGTTGATGTAGCCGATGTCCGCGGGCTTCAGGCCCGCGTCCGCCAGCGCGCCGCGCATGCTGCGCTGGGCGCCCTCGTGCTCGGGGGCGGGCTGGGTGACGTGGTACGCGTCGGAGCTGGCGCCGTAGCCGGTGAGCTCGGCGTGGATGCGCGCGCCACGGGCGCGGGCGTGCTCCCACTCCTCGAGCACGAGCATGCCGGCACCCTCGGCCAGCACGAAGCCGTCGCGGTCCGCGTCGAACGGGCGGCTGGCGGCCTGGGGCGCGTCGTTGCGCGTGGACAGGGCCTTCATCGCCGCGAAGCCGCCCACGCCCAGCAGGGAGATGGGGGCCTCCGAGCCACCGGCCACCGCGGCGTCGAACTCACCGCGCTGGATGCCGCGCATCGCCTCGCCGAGGGCGTGGGCGCTGGTGGAGCAGGCGGAGTTGGTGGACCACGACGGGCCCTTGATGCCGTGGCGCAGGGTGACGTACCCGGGCGCCATGTTGATGATCATCTGCAGGATGAAGAACGGGCTGATGCGGTCCGGCCCCTTCTCCAGCGCCTTGCGGTAGGTCTCCTCCAGGCTGGAGATGCCGCCGATGCCGGAGCCGATGATGCACGCCACGCGCTCGGCGTTCTCCGGGGTGACCTTCAGCCCCGAGTCCGCCAGCGCCATGTCCGCGGCCACCACGGCGAACTGCGCGAAGCGGTCCATCCGGCGCGCCTCCCGCCGCTCGATGTAGTCCTCCACCTGGAAGTCCTTCACCTCGCCGGCGAAGCGGCAGTCCAGCCTGCTCGCATCGAAGAGGGTGATGGGGCCCACGCCGCTGCGCCCACCCACCAGCGCCTCCCAGCTCTTCTCCACTCCCGTGCCACAGGGGCTGATGAGCCCCATCCCTGTCACCACGACACGCCGCTTCCGCATGGGCTCTCCATCTCCTGGCACGCCGGGTGCGCGGGCCGCCCGGCCGCTTCCCGAGCCGACGTGCACTGAATCGGGATTTGTATTATGAGCATAATGCCATCTGGGCAAGCCTGTCTCGCGCTGCTACTCAAGTGGCGGTTTGCATGAGATGATGTAGATAATTTCAATCCGGAGCTGGAGGGAGCATCGATGAGCGAGGGCGCAGCCGGTCCGCAGCGGACCCGGACGGTGACGTGGAGGGACCCGCGCGAGGGCGTGGCGGCGGCGAAGTCGCTGTCGGGCCTGGAGTACCTGCGCGCCATCATCCGGGGCGACGTGCCGGGGGCACCCATCGCGGAGCTGATGGGCTTCCGGCCGGTGGAAGTGGACGAGGGGCGGGCGGTGTTCGTGGTGGAGCCGGCGGAGTACCACTACAACCCCATCGGCACCGTGCATGGCGGGCTGGCGGCCACGGTGCTGGACTCGGCGCTGGCGTGCGCGGTGCACTCCACGCTGCCGGCGGGCGCGGGCTACACCACGCTGGAGCTGCACGTGAATCTGGTGCGGGCCATTGCCCATGACACGGGCCGGCTGACCTGCACGGGGGAGGTCATCCACGTGGGCGGGCGGGTGGCCACGGCGCAGGCGAGGCTGACGGACGCCTCGGGCAGGCTGTATGCCCACGGCACCACGACGTGCATGGTGTTCCGTCCCCCCGGGGCGGGCGGCCGCGAGTAGGAGAGGGCGAGACGATGCGGTACGGACCGGAGCACAAGCAGGCCACGCGCGAGAAGATCCTCGCGGCGGCGGAGAACCTCTTCCGCAAGCAGGGCTTCGAGGGGGCCAGCGTGGAGCGCGTCATGCGCGCCGCGGGGCTGACGGTGGGCGGCTTCTATGCCCACTTCGCCTCGAAGGACTCCCTGCTGGCCGAGTCCGTCCGCGCCTTCTTCGCGCGCAACGGCGAGCGGTGGCTGGGCGGGCTGGAGGAGCTGCGGGGCTCGGAGTGGCTGAGCCACTTCGTGCGCCGCTACCTCAACCGGCACATCCGCGACAACATGGAGACGGGCTGCGTGCTGCCGGCGGTGGTGTCGGACCTGGCGCGCGGCACGCCGGAGGCGCGCGAGGTCTTCGCGCAGGGCGTGGACGGCCTGGCGGCGGAGATGGCCGCGCGCGTGCCGGGCCTGGACGGCGTCACCGCGCGCAAGCGGGCGCTGGCGACGGTGGCGTTCCTCATCGGCACCATGACGCTGGCCCGCGCGACGAAGGGGCTGCCCCTGTCGGATGAGCTGCTGGAGGCGGCGCGGGACTTCCTGCTCGCGGGTGGGAAGGAGTCGCAGGTGGCGCCTTCCACGGGCGGGAAGCCCCACTGAGCGCGGGCCCGGCGAAGGCCGGGTGTCCTCCAGTCGCACTCGCGCGCGGGGAAGTGTTCGCTTGCGCGCGTGTGGCCCGCTGGGACGGTTCCCGCGGGCGGCCAGGGCGGGAGACCCTTGCCGCTCCAGCCAACAGGGGGGAAGTACCTTGGCCGATCTCCGTCCCTTCCGTGGTGTGCGGCCTTCCCGGGAGGTCGTGCAGCACGTCGTGGTGCCGCCGTACGACGCCGTCAGCGTGGAGGAGGCCCGTGCGGATGTCCGGAGCAACCCGCACAGCTTCTTCCGCATCTCCCGTCCCGAGGCGGACCTGGCACCCGGTGTGGAAGCGTGCGCCGACACCGTCCATGCGCTCGGGCGCCGCAACCTGGACGTGTTCCTCTCGGAGAAGTGGCTGCGTCAGGACTCGCAGCCGGGCTTCTATCTCTACCGCCAGCGCATGGGGGACCACGTGCAGACGGGCGTGGTGGCCACCGCGAGCGTGGACGAGTACGACGACGGCCTCATCAAGCAGCATGCGATGCCGCGCGCGGACAGGGCGGAGGACCGCACGCGGCACCTGGACGCGCTGGGCGCCAACGACGAGCCGGTGTTCCTCACCTACCGGGCGCACTCCTTCATCGACTCGCTGGTGAAGGAGGGCACGCACGCGCTGGCCGAGTCCGACTTCACCACCGAGGACGGCATCCGCCACACCTTCTGGTGCGTGCACGGAGACCTCAACTGGCGCCTGGCGGAGGCCTTCCTGTCGGTGCCGGCGCTCTACATCGCGGACGGGCACCACCGCGGCGTGGCGGCCTCGCGCGTCCACGCGCTGCGCGAGCAGCGGGAGCAGGAGGGCGGACACGGCCGGTTCCTCGCGGTGGCCTTCCCCCATGACCAGCTGCGCGTCCTCGACTACAACCGCGTGGTGAAGGACCTGAACGGCCTGTCGCCGGGCGTCTTCCTGGAGCGGCTGGCGGAGCGCTTCGAGGTGACGCGTGCGACGCAGAAGCAGCCCGACCGGGCCCACCGCTTCGGCATGTACCTGGAGGGCACGTGGTTCCAGCTCACCGCGAAGCCGGGCACCGTGGAGCGCACGCCCACCGGGAGCCTGGACGTCAACATCCTCCAGCGCAACCTGCTGGGGCCGCTGCTGGGCATCGGCGACCCGCGCAGGGACGTGCGCCTGGACTGCGTGCCGGGCACCCATGGCATGGAGGCGCTGGAGCGGCGGGTGGACTCGAGGGCCGCGACCGTGGCCTTCGCGCTGTTCCCCACCGGCATGGACCAGCTCATGGCCATCTCCGATGCGGGTGACGTCGTTCCGCCGAGGACGACCTGGTTCGAGCCCCGGCTGCGCAGCGGCCTGGTGCTGCACCTCTTCTGACCCGCGCGCGGCGTGGGGCAGGGGGGCGCGATGAGCCCGCCCTTCGCTCCCGCCCGCCGCTGGCTCGCGCTCCTCCTGCTCGCGTGCGTGGGTCTGTCCTGCCAGGGGCTGCCCCGCCCGCGTCCGGTGGGGGACCCCGCGGCGCTGCGCTACAACATCACCTACGTGCGCGAGCCCGAGCACGCGCTGGACGTGGAGGTGGTGCTGGCGCGAGGCACGCCGCGCGACTTCATGTTCAGCGGACCCGGTGGCGTGGACACCGTGCACGCCTGGCGTGAGGACGGGCAGGTCCGCGCGCTGCCGGTGCGCGAAGGCGCGGTGAGTGTCCCCGGGGGCACGCGCTTTTTGCGCTACCGCTATGCGCTGGACGCGCGCATCCGCCAGGAGGGGCCCGACTTCTTCTCCGGCATGGGCGAGGGCGACGCGCGCCACGTGGCCGGCCGCGAGTACCTCATCCGCCCCCGCGTGGTGACGCCGGAGCTGCGCGTGGAGCTGTACGTGGAGGGCGCGGACGCGCTGCTGCCGTGGCTGCCGGAGGACAGCGGCCTGTACCGGCTGCGCGGCGAGGACCTGGTGGACTCCGGCTTCCATGGCTTCGGCGGGCGCCGGTGCCAGGCGCGGCTGCCGGATGCCGTGCTGGACGTGGCCATCCTCGGCACCTTCACGCACCTGCGGGACGCGGACGTGTGCGCGTGGCTGAAGCAGGCCGCCGAAGAAGTCCGCACCGTGCGCAGCGCCTTCCCGCACCCGCGCATCACCGTGCGCGTCGTCCCCGTGCCTGGACGCGACGGCTCCAGCCTCTTCGGCATGGTGCGGTGGAGCTCGCCGCCCAGCATCTCCATCCTCGTGGGGAAGGACACCGAGGCCGCCGCCTTCGAGCGCGACTGGGTGGCCGTGCACGAGCTGCTGCACCTGGCGCACCCCGTCCTCGTCCCGCGCGTGCCCTGGCTGTCGGAGGGCCTGGCCACCTACTACACGGAGGTGGCCCGCGCCCGCTCGGGCCGGCAGAGCGCACAGCGCGCGTGGGAGGAGCTGCTCGACGGCTTCGCGCGCGGCCGCCAGTGGTCCGGCGCGCGCACCATGCAGGAGGCCGTGTCCGGCAGCCCGTACTCGCTCGGCGTCTACTGGACGGGCGCGCTCTTCGCGTTGCATCTCGACGTGGAATTGCGCCGTGTCACTGGAAACAAGCGGCGGCTGGATGACGTGCTGGACGCGCTGGCGACACGTGGCTCCACGTCCACCTTCGGGGCCTTCGGCGAGGTGGTGGACTCGGTCGCGGGCCAGCCGCTGTTCGACGCGCTGCTGGCGCGGCACCTGGAGCGCCCGGCTTTCGCTGAAATGGACGCTCTGCTAGAAGCGCTCGGCGTGAGGGCCGACACGGCGGGAGTCAAGCTGGTGCCGGCCCGGGACAGCCTGTTGCGTGAGGCGGTGGACGGTCGGCGCACCCGCGGCGCCACGGATTGATGGGAAGGGGACGGGACAGGCGCTGTAACCCGCGGGCGGGAGTTTCGTACTGGATGCATCCACGGGCTCCCGGCCCCCGTAAGTGAGGTCCGTCATGCCCCGCAAGTCTCCTCCCGGTGCCAGTGGCGTGACGCAGCAGTGCGGCGCCGGGGCTCCACGCTGTACCCCGTAGTCCACCCCCCAAGGCAGCACCGAAAGGAAACACCATGAACGTCAAGGCTCTCGCGGCGATCGTCGGCACCCTCTCCCTGGCCTCGCTCGCCACCGGCTGTGCGTCCACGAAGTCGGCGGAGGCTTCCGCGGAGAAGGGCGCCGAGGCCGGCTGCAGCGGCCAGAAGGCGGCCGAGGAGAAGGGCGCGGAGGCCGGCTGCAGCGGCCAGAAGCAGGAGGGCGCTGCCCCCGCCGCGACGCCGGAGAAGGGCGCCGAGGGCAGCTGCGGCGCCGGTTCCTGCAGCGGCAAGAAGTAGTCACGCCGTCCCGGGCGGTGGGAGGAAGGTCTCCCGCCGCCCGTGTCGTTCCATCCTCCCGAGGAGGAGTCCCCAGTGCTGGCGACGTACGCGCGGAGACACGGGCTGAAGCCGCTGGGCGCGGGCATCGGGCTGCGCAAGGGCTTCTACGAGGAGCTGCCGCGCACTCCCCGCCCGCTCGACTGGGTGGAGATCATCCCGGAGAACTTCCTCACGCTGGGCGGCAGGGCGCAGCGCGCGCTGGACGGCTGCGCGGAGCGCTGGCCGGTGCTGCCGCACGGCGTGGGCCTCGACATCGGCGGGCCGGACGCGCTGGACGACGACTACGTCACCCGGCTGGCGGCGCTGGTGGAGCGGGTGGACGCGCCGTTCTTCTCGGACCACCTGTGCTACTCGCGGCTGGGCGGGGTGCACCTGCACGACCTGCTGCCGCTGCCCTTCAGCGAGGCCGCCGTGGAGCACGTGGTGCCGCGCGTGCGCGAGGTGATGGCGCGCGTGGGCCGGCCCTTCCTCCTGGAGAACCCCAGCTACTACGCGAAGATGCCGGGCGGCACGCTGCCGGAAGCGGACTTCCTGCGCCACGTGGTGGAGCAGGCCGACTGCGGGCTGCTGCTGGACGTGAACAACGTCTACGTCAACGCGCTCAACCACGGGTACGACGCCCGCGCCTTCGTGGACGCGCTGCCGCTGGAGCGCGTGGTGCAGGTTCACCTCGCCGGCCACACGCGCTACCCGGACGTCATCATCGACACGCACGGCGCCCGCGTCTGTGACGACGTGTGGTCGCTGTACCGCTACGTGCTGGAGCGCACCGGCCCGGTGACGACGCTCATCGAGTGGGACCAGGACATCCCCTCCCTGGACGCGGTGCTGGACGAGGCGGACCTGGCGCGCGCGGCGCTGCGCGACGGAGCGGCGCGATGAAGCCCGGGCTGAAGCACTTCTTCGACAGCATGGACGCGTACCTCGCCCGCCCCGGCGCGGAGTCCCTCGAGCGGCTGTACGCGGAGCACCCGGACTGGGACGCGCGCCGCACCCGCGTGGCCGTCTATGGCGACTTCGTGCGCGGGCACGTGCGCGGCGTCCTGGAGAAGCTCTATCCCCTGGTGCGCGGCGCGGTGGGGCCGGAGGCCTGGGGCGCGCTGGTGGAGGACTACACGCTGACGCGGCCCGCACGGCACCACGAGCTCAACCACGCGGGCGAGGGGTTTCCCGCCTTCGTCGCGGACGCGGCGGCCCCTCGCGGGCTGCCGGCCTTCGTGTCCGCGCTGGCGCGCTTCGAGTGGACGGACTTCGCCGTCTTCGCGTCCGCCGAGCCTCCGCCGCCGCGGGTGGAGCGGCTGACGGCCAACCCCACGCTGGTGGTGCTGGAGCACGCCTTCCGCCTCTGCGCGTACGTGCGGGCGGGGAGCGCGCGGACGGTGCCGGAGGCCGGGGAGGAGCTGGCGCTGCTCTGGCGCCACCCCGGGCAGCTGGTGACGTTCTACATGGAGGCCACGCCGCCCGCGCTGCTGGTGCTGAAGATGGCGGTGGAGGGGCTCTCCGTGGCGGACGTGGCGGCCGCCACCGGCATGCCCGAGCCTGACTTGCGCGAGGCGGTGGCGCGCTTCACCCGCGACGGCCTGGTGCTGGCGCCGGGCGGCTGAAGGCGCCGGCTCACCGGCCGGAGTACTTCGCCACGCCGTGCGAGGTGCCGATGTAGCGGGTGCCGTCGGGCCCCGCCACCAGCACCTGCACCTTCGCCGCGGGCAGGCCCTCCTGCGCGCCGAAGCGGGTGACGATGTCGCGCTCCACGTCGTAGCGCACCAGCCCGTCCTTCATGCCGGCCCACAGCACCCCGCGCATCCCGGCGTCGGAGGGCTGCCGCTCGAAGAGGAGCGCATGCACCTCTTCGTCCGGCAGCGCCCAGGGGGCGTCCCGGAGCGCGGGGCCCGGCTGGCCCAGCGCGCTGAAGCCCCTGCGCGTCCCCGTGAAGACCTGGCCCGCGGGGCCCACGGCCACCGCCCGCACGTCCGCGTCCAGCACCTGCGGGGGCAGGTGCATCGCCACCGTGACGGAGGCGAGCGCCGGCTCGAAGTCGTCCTCCACGTGCACCGTCAGCTCCGCGAGCCCGGTGGACGTCGCGGCCCAGGCCTTCACCTGCGTCGCGGTGGAGGCGGGCGAGAGGACCACCTGCCGCACCTCGCGCCCCTCCAGCAGCCGCCGCCCGACGAGGATGCCGGGACGGCCTCCCGCGGAAGGGTTGCTCGCACGCGTGACGACGAGGCCCCGCGGGGTGCCCAGCAGCAGCAGGTCCGGCGTCGCCAGCGCGGCCACCGCTGTCACCCGGTCGTCCGCAATCGCCAGGGGGCCGCCCGCGAAGCGCGCGCAGGTGCCGCCCTCGCACCGGTGGACGCCGCCGCCATCCGTGCCCACGAAGAGCACCTCGCCTCCGCCCCCGCCCGTCAGCGAGAAGAGCGCCAGCGCCGGCGCGCTCACGGGCAGCGGCTCCGACCGGGGCGGCTCGCTGAACACCATGGCCGACGCTCCGTCCACGTAGCGCAGCGTGCCCCCGGAGAGCGCCAGCGCCACCGCGGGCCGCGCGTCGTCCGTCACCGTCTCCACCAGCCGGGTGCGTCCGGGCGTCAGCACGGTGAAGGTGGCCGCGGCCCGGCCCACGGAGCCGTTGCGGTCCTCGACGAGGAGCACCACCGTGTGCCGGCCCGGACCGGGCGCGGCGAGCGTGGCGATGGGGCTGGCGGCGAGGCCGGACATGCTGCTGTCACCCGCCTCAAGCCTGCCGCCCAGGCTGTCCAGCCACGTCAGCCCCGCGATGCTGCCAGGCGCCTCCGGGTCCTGCACGAAGCCCAGGACGTCCAGGGGGCGGCCCTCCCGGCACGGCTCCTCGAGGCAGTCCACGCCGTCCTGACGGACGGCGTCCACGCGCACGCTCGGCGCTCCGTTCACCGACACGCCCACGGTGGCGGTGCAGGCCAGGCCCCAGGCGTCCGTCACGGTGAGCGTCAGCACGTGGGCGCCCGGCGTGAGCAGCCGCTGCGTGCTGGTGCGCTCGCCGAGCCCCAGCTCGCCATCGCGCGAGGACGTCCACGCGAAGCGCAGCTCGCCGCGCGGTGTCTCCGCGTCGGTGGCCGTGCCCGCCAGCACCACCGCCCTTCCGGCATTCACCACCGCGGCCGCCAGGGGCTCCTGGATGGCGCAGTCGGTGGGGGCCGAGTTGACGAAGGCGCGCACCGCGCGCGTGGTGCAGCCCTGAACTTCCGCGTCCTCGGGGTCCAACGCGCAGGCAGAGAGCGTCTGCGCGCCGGCCACGGTGAGGATGGCGTCCACCTGCTCGCCGGAGCCCAGCGGCATGGGCGACGCGCTGGTCCGCCAGGTGGGCATCAGCGTGTAGCCCGTCTCCGGGTCCAGGCACCGGCCGCGCAGCGGGCTGCTCGCGCCCAAAAGCAGGCGTGCGTTGTCCACCGGCGTGTCGATTTCGCAGCGCGGAGGCAGGTTGGTGACCAGCAGCACGCGCACGCTGTCCGTGGCGGCGTTGCCCCGGCCGTCCACCACCCGCGCCGTCACCGTGTAGTCGCCGGGCATGGTGAAGGTGTGCGCCACGGCCGGGCCGGTGCCCAGCGCCACGCCCCCCGGCTCCAGGCTCCAATGGATGGCGCCGTCCAGGTTGCCCGCGCCACCCGCGGTGTTGAAGTCCTGCGCCGTGGCGCGGAAGAGGACGGTGGAGCTGAAGGGCGCGGGCTCGCCCGACTTCACGTACAGCTCCGCCTGCTCGGGGCGGGTGATGAGCACCGCCGGCGCCAGGATGGTGCGCACGGTGACGCGCACGCTGGTGGTGGTGCTGGCGCCGGTGGCCGCGTCCCTCGCGGTGCAGGTGAGGGTGTCCTCGCCCGCCACCACCAGGGCGGCCTTCACCGACTCGCCTTGAGGCAGCCGGCCGGACAGCGCGGACGTCCACTGCACGGCGCCGCCCGTCAGCCGCGCGCCGCCCTGGGTGAAGGCCGCGCACTCCAGGTCCAGCACCTCGCCCAGGTTGAAGGTGCTGCCGGGCTCGGGCCGCACCACGGTGGCGACGGGCGCGCCCACGGCCAGCACCCGCAGGGCCATCGACGCGCTGGCGGCCTGCCCCGCCGAGTCCATCACCGTGGCCGTCAGCGTGTGGTCGCCCGGCTCGCGGAAGGCGGCGGTGATGCGCGCGCCCCGCGCCAGCTGGCCCTCGAGCGAGGAGAACCACAGCACGCGCTCGCTCAGCGACGCGCCGTCCTCCGCGTCCTCCACCGTGGCCTCGAAGTCCACCGGCTGCCCCACGCGCACGGCGGACGCGGCCTCGGGACGCACGAGCCGCAGCAGGGGCGGCAGGTCCGGTGGACGCGGGGGAGGGGACGGCGTCGTGTCACAGGCCCCCAGGCCCGTGGAGGCCAGGGCCAGCAGGGCCACCAGGACGGCGCGCAGGCGCGGGTGGGGCCAGAGTCTCACGGCGGCTAGCGGCGCTGCCGGCAGACGCGGCCGGCGGCGGAGTCCTCGCACTTGAGGGAACCCGGGCAGTCGCGCTGGGACGCGCACGACACGGTGCACGCCCCGTCCACGCAGAGCCCGTCGGCCAGCCCCTGCTCCCGGCACCGCGCGTCCCCGTCACACGGAGTGCCCAGCCGCAGCAGCGAGTGGCAGCCCTCGAAGCGTGCCGCGTCCGGCAGGCACCGGCCCTGCTGGCAGGTGAAGCCCGCCGCGCACACGCTCTCTTCCTCCTCTTCCTCCGCCTCGCCGCCCTCCGCGGAGCACTCCGCCACGCAGGCGGTGCCACCCTCGGGCAGGTCCGCGCAGCGCGAGCCGGCCTGGCACTTCCAGTCCCCGTCGCACGGCGAGCACTGCGGCCCGGGGCCCTCGCAGCGGAAGCCCACGCAGGACAGGCCCTCCGCGCACTGCGAATCCGCGTGGCACTCCACGCACCGGCGGTTGGGCGCGCACACCAGGCCGTCCGCGCAGCCCGTCACCGCGCAGCCGCGCTCGACCAGGTCCGGGGCCAGCGCCAGCTCCAGCTTGATTTCCTTCTTCTCGCCGGGCCCCACGCACGCCTCGGCCGACAGCGAGGGGAAGCCCGTCGCGGACACCGACACGCCATAGCAGCCGTCCGGCAGCGGCCCCACGCGCAGCCGCCCCTTGTCATCCAGCTTCAGCCGCTGGAAGGGCGTGCCCACCACGGCGACCTGCGCCCCGGAGACGCGCTCACCCTGGGACGCCTTCACGCGCAGGTCGAAGAAGCCCGCGGCCGTCGGCGCCACCTGCTTCAGCTCGACGGAGTACCCGCCCTGCACCGTCACCGGGACGCGCGCCGCCTTCTCCGCGGTGGCCACGATGAACAGCTCCGCGGCGCCCGCGGGGACGCGCTCCAGCGTGAAGCGCCCCTCGGCGTCCACGGTGCTGCGCACGCCGGGCTGGCCCACCAGCGACACCAGCGCGACGGACGCGTCGTACTCGCTGAGCTGGCCCCGCACGGTGCCCACCCGGAAGGGGTCGTTGCTCAGGTTGCCGCACGCGCTCACGCCCAGCGCGAGGAGGGCGGTCATCGCGATGTGAAGAGTCGAGCGCATCAGAATCGATATCCCACACCGGCCCAGGCGCCGGTGAAGCCCACGGCCTGTCCCTGTCCGTCCACCACCACGTACGTGAGCATGAGCTGGGCCTGTGACATCAGCTCCAGCCGCTCACCCACCCGCCACACCGCACCACCCACCACGCCAGGGCTGACCGTGAAGAAGCTCTGGCTGCCCGCGAAGGTCTCCACGTCAAAGGACCGCCCCAGGTACAGAGCGGCCACGCGCGGTCCGGCGAACAGCGTCACCCGCTCCCACCGCCAGAGGTACGGCAGGGCCGCCCCGGCGGTGAGCGTGGTGTAGCCGAAGGGCACCTCGCTGCCCGGGAGCAGCTGCAGCGCCTGCCGCCCCGTGCTGAAGCTCACGTCAAAGAGCAGGCCGAAATTTTCAAGCGGGCGGTCCTCGAGCCGCAGGGACACGGCGACCTCGGGGGCCCGCGGCAGCAGCTCGCTGCGGCTGCGCGCGTCCGCGAAGGTGAACATGCCGCCCAGCAGCGACAGCGAGCGCCGGGGGAAGGCCTCCAGCAGCAGCCGCTCCAGCGGCAGGCGCTCGCCGACGCCGAGCTCCACGTCGCGCCGCACCAGCACCGCGTCGCCCTTGGTCAGCTCCACCGTGCGCTTGCCCGGCGTCACCGCCGCGCCGCCCGGCAGCTCCGTGCGCGTCTCGCCGTCCACCTTGAGGGTGAAGCCGTCCAGCCGCGGGTTGTAGGAGAACAGCTCGGGCCGGCCCGTCCGGGCGATGGTGCCCGACAGCACCACGGGGTCCGCCCCTACCTCCAGGATTTCCGCCGAGGGCCGCTGCCGGCCCTCCGTGAAGGCGAAGGTGCGCCGCCGCGCGTAGTCGTGCACCTCGGTGGCGGTGACGGCGCCGTCCACGTTGCGGTCCGCGTTGCCGCCCAGGCCTTCGATGAGGAAGTGGGTGTAGATGTCGTTGCGCAGGCCCTCGTCCTCGCGCGCCGTCTCGCCCCAGTCGCAGGCGGCGAACACCAGCGACGCGCGCGACGACTCCTCCAGGGGCCGCGCGTAGAAGCCGGCCTTGATGCCGGACAGCTCCGCCTCCAGCTCCTTGGGCAGCAGCGACTTGCCGCTGCCGCTGTGGCACGTGGCCAGCACCAGCAGCCGGCGCCGGCTGGCCAGCCCGTCGAACTCCGCCTTGAGCGAGTCCATGGACAGCGCCGTCTGCGGGATGGCGCGGAAGGACGCGTCGCGCGTCACCAGGTAGCGCCGCAGCTCCCCCTGGTTGTCGCGCGCCAGGGTGCCGTGCGCGGAGAAGTACACCACCACCACGTCATCCGGCCGGTGGGCCTCCTGCTTGAGCTGCCGCAGCGCCGCGAGGATGGACGCGCGCGTCGTCTCCTCCGGGCGGGTGAGCACCCGCACCGTGTCGAACCGGCCGCGCGCCGGGTCCTTCAGCGCCGCCGCCAGGTCCGTGGCGTCCTTGGTCGTGTAGCGCAGGCCGCGCCAGTGCGGGTCGTCGAACTCGGAGATGCCCACCAGCAGCGCCATGCGCCGTGGCGTATAGGCGGTGGACAGGGCCTCCTCGTCGAGCCGGAGCGGCACCAGGCCGCCCTTCTCCACGGAAGCAGGCCCCGCACATGCGGCAACAACCGCCAGCAGGAAGGGAAGGAGGCGTCTCACGGGCATCCGGTCAGGGACGATTCTGACCGCTTCGGACGCTGACGTCGAACCTCGTCACGCCCAGGGGGCTCTGCTCCCGGGCCTCACTTCCACCCACCAACACCTCCTGCACCATGTCCGCGGAGGGCTCCTGCCTGCCCGCCGAGCCGACGAGCCAGAGCGTCACCGGCCCCGCCTCACCCTCCAGGCTGACACCGGCCAGGCCCTGGGGGCCCTGCAGGTCATGCGTCCCCGCCTCCAGCGGGAAGCGGCCGAGCAGCTCGGGCCGCTGGCCCTCCCGCTGCTGGAAGAGCAGGGCGGTGCCGGCCTCGGTGGCGTGGTAGCGCAGCAGCAGCACGTCCGCGGCCTCCACCGCCGAGTCCGGATCCAACCGCCGCAGGCCGCCGTCCTCGCCCCGCGCCACCACGGCCAGCTCCAGGGCGAGGCGGCCCGCCGGGCCCTTCACCCCGTCCCAGCCGGTATTCGTGCCCGTCTGCACCCCCGGGTCGGCCGCGCGCAGGCGGGGCACCACCACCACCGCCAGGAGGCAGGCGGCGACGGCGCCCGCGGCGATTCCCCAGCGCCGGGCGCTGGCGCCCGGCCCGCCCTGGCGCAGCTCGCGGCGCACCCGGGCCAGGCCCAGCTCATTCAGCGGGGCGTCCTTCGCCGGCGGGCCGAGGCCCATCAGCGCGGCGTCCACCCGCCCGTCGAGCACGTCCGGCCCGGCGTGGGTGGCGAGGAACTCCTCACACGTCTCACACGGCGCGGCCAGGTGCTCGCGGAAGTACGCCACGGCCTCCGGCTCTCGCTGGGAGAGGGCGCGCAGCGCATTGTCATCCAGGTGTCTCATGACTGCTCACTCCCACCGACCGGCTAGCACCCGCCGGAGCAACTCTCTCTTGATGCGGCCCCGGAACCGCTCGAGCCGCATCGTCACCGCGCTCTTCCCCACGCCCAGCTTCTCCGCAATCTCCCGCGCCGACAGCTCGCCCTCAATGTAGAAGAGCTGCACCGTCCGCTTCTCCTCGCCCTCCGGCAGCTCGGCGATGAGCTGTCGCACCACCTCGATGTCGCGCTCCAGCTGCAGCGCCTCGGGGATGTGGGGAACCGTCTCTGGCTCCGGGTCCGCCACGTCGTCTTCCAGCCGCCGCGTGCTCGACTTGCGCTCCAGCCGTGTCCGGGCCCGGTTGCGGGCAATGGACAGCAGCCACGCTTCGAACGCTCCGACCTCCTTCAGTCGGGGGAGCGCCCGGAACGCCCGGACAAAGGTCTCCTGGATGACGTCCTCCACCTCGTCCGGGTCCAGCGGGGCGAACCCGGCCACCAGCCGCGCCACCATGGGCCGGGAGCGCCGGTACAGCTCACTGTAGGCAGTCGCCTCCCCTCGGGACGCCCGCTTCACCCACTCCGTCAACCCCTCCGAGGAACCCACCTGACCTCCAGACCCCCGAATCCATGCGTCGGCCACTCAACCGGGGAATTCCCGTTGCTCTGGGCTCAAAGCAGCCGAGCAGGCTCCTTCGCACTGGCACCGGGGGGGGCGCCAGGGGGAAGAATGGTGCCGCGGTCGTTCATTTCCCAAAGGACACTGCCATGCGCGTCATCAACTTCAATCCCGGCCCCGCCGGTCTGCCCCTGCCGGCGCTCGAGCGCGCCCGCGACGAGCTGCTCGACTTCCAGGGCTCGGGCATGTCCGTCATGGAGCATAGCCACCGGGGGCCCGTGTACGAGGCCGTCCACGACGAGGCCATCTCCCTGCTGACCGGGCTGCTCGGCATCCCCACCACCCATCAGGTCCTCTTCCTCACCGGCGGTGCCTCGCAGCAGTTCGCCCAGGTGCCGATGAACTTCCTCACCCCCGAAACGGGGGCGGACTACCTCATGACGGGAGTGTGGAGCGAGAAGGCCCTCGACGAGGCGAAGTACTACGGGAAACCCCGCGTCGCGGCCACCACGGTCCAGCCGGACAAGCACTACACGCGCGTGCCCCGCCAGGCCGAGCTCCAGCTGGACCCCAAGGCGGCCTACGTCCACCTGACGAGCAACAACACCATCTACGGCACCCAGTGGCACACCTTCCCGGACGTGGGGAACGTGCCGCTCGTGGCGGACATGAGCTCGGACTTCCTGTGGAAGCGCATCGACGTGAGCCGCTTCGGGCTCATCTACGCGGGCGCGCAGAAGAACCTGGGCCCCTCCGGCGTGACGCTGGTGCTGGCGGACAAGGCCTTCATCGCCCGGGGGCGCAAGGACATCCCCAAGTTCTTCCGCTACACCGTCCACGCGGAGAACAACTCGCTCTACAACACGCCTCCCACCCTGGCCATCTACCTGGTGCGCAACGTGCTGGCCTGGATGAAGGACGTGGGCGGCCTGGAGCAGCTGGAGCGGTGGAACCGGCAGAAGGCGGAGCTGCTCTACGGCGCCATCGACCGGCACGCGGGCTTCTACCGGGCGCCGGTGGAGCGCGAGTCCCGTTCAGTGATGAACGTCGTCTTCCACCTGCCCACCGAGGCGCTGGACGCCGCCTTCGTCGCGGAGGCGAAGAAGCAGGGCATGGTGGGCCTGAAGGGGCACCGGACCGCGGGCGGCATCCGGGTTTCCACCTACAACGCCGTGACGGTGGAGAATGTGCGCACCCTGGCCACCTTCATGGACCACTTCGTGAAGATGCACGGCTAGGCTGCGTCCAACCCCAGGGATTACCTACCGGAGGTTTCATGAAAACCACGCTGTCCGCCGTCGCGCTGTCCCTGCTGCTCGCCGCTCCCGCGTTTGCCAAGGACGTCGCCGGGGTGAAGTACCCGGAGACTGCCACCGTGGAGGGCAAGGAGCTGAAGCTCAACGGGGTGGGGCTGCGCACCAAGATGGTGTTCAAGGTCTACACCGCGGGGCTGTACGTGGAGAACCCGTCCCAGGACGGGGCGAAGATCATCAGCGCGGACGAAATCAAGCGCGTGCGCATGTACATGCTGCGGGACTTGGACAAGAAGACCATCACCGACGCCATCGGCGATGCCTTCAAGAAGAACGCGGGCAGCAAGCTGGCGGAGCTGCAGCCCAAGCTGGACCAGTTCAACTCGGGCGTCACCGACGTGAAGAAGGGCGACGAGCTCATCCTCACCTACGTCCCCGGCCAGGGCACCCGCGTGCAGAGCGCCAAGGGCGGGCAGACCATTACCGTGGAGGGCAAGGACTTCGCGGACGCGCTCTTCTCCGTCTTCGTGGGGAAGAGCCCCGTGGACGGTGACCTCAAGGATGGGATGCTCGGCAAGGACTGAGCCCGGGCCTTCCTGGATGTGACCGGCGCCCCGTGTCTCCTCGTGAGCCGCGGGGCGTCGTCGTGTAGAGGGGGAGTGCAATCCCCCGACGCTTCGCCCGTAGTCGAAGGCAGCTGGTGGGAAGGGAGGACGACATGGGTATCTGTACGTGGCTGGTGCTCGGAGGAATCGCCGGTTGGCTGGCGAGCATCATCAAGGGCACCAATGCCCGGATGGGGCTGTTCGCCAACGTCGCCACCGGCATCATCGGCGCGATGCTGGGCGGCTGGCTGTTCAGCCTGATTGGCGGCAGGGGTGTGACGGGCTTCAACCTCTACTCGCTGGCGGTGGCCACGGTGGGGGCCGTCATCCTCATCAGCATCGTCCAGGCCATCCGCAGATAGCTCAGAAGAGGCTGAGCTGCGGGGTGGGCGGCGGCTTGCGCTCCGGGCGCCGGAAGGTGTCCGGGGCGTCGTGCTCGGTGACGGACGAGGTGCGGATGCCCACCTTGCGCGCCGCCGTGTGGAAGAGGCGGTGAATGGTCTCCGCGTAGAGCCCCTCGCCACGCATGCGGCTCTTGAAGCGCGAGTCGGTGAGCTCCCCGCCGCGCGTCTCGCGGATGCGGTGCAGCACGCGCTCGGCGCGCAGGGGCAGCTTCGCGCGCAGGCGCTCCGTGAAGACTTCCTGCACCGGGCCGGGCAGGCGCACCAGGGTGTGGTGGGCGCGGGTGGCGCCCGCCTCGCGCGCCGCGGCGAGCACCCGGGGGATGTCCTCGTCGTTGAGCCCCGGGATGATGGGGGCCACGGACACCGCCACGTCGATGCCGGCCTCGGTGAGCCGCTGAATGGCGAGCAGCCGCCGCTGGGGTGACGCCGCGTAGGGCTCCATGGCGCGGGCGAGCTCCGCGTTGTGGAAGGGCAGGCTGACGCTCACCCACAGCCGCGCGTCCCGGGCCAGGCGCTGGAGGACGTCGATGTCCCGCTCAATCAGCACGCCCTTGGTGATGATGCCCACCGGGTTGCGGTACTCGGCGCAGACCTCCAGACAGCCGCGCGTGAGGCGCAGGGACGCCTCCAGCGGCTGGTAGCAGTCGGTGACGCCGCTGAAGACGACCGTCTCGCCCTTCCACGACGGCTTCTCGAAGGCCTCGCGCAACAGCTCCGGAGCGCGCGGCTTCACCACCAGCTTCGTCTCGAAGTCCGTGCCGGCGCCCAGGTCCAGGTACTGGTGCGAGGGGCGCGCGTAGCAGTAGGCGCAGGCGTGCAGGCAGCCGCGGTACGGGTTGACGCTCCAGGTGAAGCACACGTCCGGGCTGTCGTTGCGCGACACCACCTGCCGGCTGTGGTCCTCGAACACCTCCAGCTTCGAGGGCGGAATCTCGTCCAGGTACTCCACCGCGGTGCTGGCCCAGGGGTTGGGCGGATTGTCGATGGGGCGCGCCTTCACATGCGCACCGTGTGCCTGAAAGCACGTTCAGTCAAGTGTCCGTGCGCGTCCGTCCCGACGGCCAGGCGGCGGGGGAGGGAACGAGCAGGTGAAGAGGGGCGCGAGCAGCGGGGAGAAGGTGCTGCCCGCGCCGCGCTGCTCAGGGCAGGCTGGAGGACCAGCCACCGTCCACGGGATAGGCGCCGCCGGTGCAGTAGCTGCTGTCCTCGCTGGCGAGGAAGAGGTTCAACCGGGCGACCTCCTCGTTGGAGGCGAAGCGCTTGAGGGGCACGCGTCCGGCGACCCAGGCCCGAATCTCGGCCTCCTTGCCGACCCCCAGGGTCCGCTCCACGTTGGTCATCATGTCGTTGTCGACAGGGCCGGGGCATACGGCGTTGACCCGGATGCGGTGGGGCGCACCGTCGATGGCGGCCGCGCGCGCGATTCCCACGACGGCGTGCTTGCTGGCCACGTACGGCGAGGAGATTCCCATCCCACCGAGGCCTCCCGCCGAGGAGGTGAGGATGATGCTCCCGCCGCCGCGCTTCTGCAGCTCGGGGAAGGCGTACTTGATGGCCAGCCATGTCCCGCGCACGTTGATGGCCATCACCGCGTCGAAGGACTCCACGGGGATGTCGGAGATGGGGTGGAACTCCCCCTGGATGCCCGCGTTGCTCACCAGGATGTCGAGCCCGCCGTAGCGCTCCACCGCTTCACGGAGGTAGCGCTGGGTGTCCTCGACCTGCGAGACATCCGCCACGGTGTAGCTGACGTTCTCGTGGTTGATGTCCTGCACCGTCTTGCGGAGCTTCTCCGCGTTCCGGCCCACCACCACCACCCGGGCGCCCTCCTGGACGAAGAGCGCGGCCGTCGCCGCTCCGATGCCACTGCCGCCGCCGGTGATGACCGCGACCTTGTCCTGCAACCGCTTCATGATGTGCTCCTTCTCGAGGGCGGCTGGGGCTCCAGCCGCAGCGGATACTAGAGAGAGCACGCCAGCGGCACTAGCCACGGAACCCGCGAGGGTGGCGGCATGCCGTCGAGCAGTCTGGCCCCTTGCCGAGCTGGTACCTGTCGGGAGTTGCGGCCCAGACGTGCAATGGGAAAGAGGCGGAGACACTCAGCGGGGCCGGCAAGTACGCCGAGGCTGTGGTGCAGATGGAACATGCACTGGTGCTGATGGAGGCAGTGCTCGGCGGCATGCATCCGGCAGTCGCAGATTGCCTGAGCGCCCGACGCCTCTTCGTCTCACCGGATGGCCAGCTGGCGATGGTGCCCTTCGCCGCCCTTCACGACGGCAAGAGCTTCCTCGTGGATACCTTCGACTTCGCCTATCTCACCTCCGGCAAGGACCTGCTGCCACGTCTCCAGCAGCCGGTCCCTCCAGCGGAGAGGCTCCAGCGCGTGCCGAGCGCTCCCTCGCCGTCGCGCGCTTCTTCTCCAGCCGAGGCGACGTCAAGCAAGGGCAGGGCATCTACGGGCTGCGCCGCGCGCTCGTGGTGGCGGGAGCCGAGACGGTGGTGATGAGCCTGTGGAAGGTGAACGACGACACCACCCGGCAACTGATGGAGGCCTACTACCGCCCAGATGCCAACGACCCCTCCAGGGTGATGTCCAGGGGGCGAAGCCGTGGCGCACGCGCCAGCAGGCGAAGCGCCGCGTCGTCGACCTCGCCATCCGGGAGCGAGGTCATCAGAAGTCGCGAGGCCTGACAGGGTGAAGCCCCAGGGCGGGAAGAACAGCCCCGGTGCGGCCACGCCGTGCCAGCGCCCGACGCTCCGGGGCTTCGGGACCTGCCATGGGCAGGCTCTCGGAGGGCCGACTCGAGACCTGGAGGGAGCCCGCATCGCCTGAACCCCCGAGGGGGCTTCCGGCCTCCCGTGGGCCGTGGTCCCCGGTGACCTGGCCGGTCGTCCTCCGTCGACATGTCAGCCCCACCCGGTAGGAAGGTCCTCGCGGAAGGAACGTTCCTTCCACGGACGGGTCGGTCCGGCAGGGGGTGGGCAGATGATGGAGCTGTACCAGCAGTTCGTGGCCACGCGGATGGAGGAGGCGGCGGCGGTCATGGCGCAGCGCGGCTACGAGAACACCTCGGCCGCGGAGCTGGCGCGGGTGATGCGCATGTCGGTCGGCTCGCTGTACCGGCGCTACGGCAGCAAGCGGGGCTGTGCGCTGGCCATTCGGGACTTCTCCGAGGACGAGCTGTGCCGGTATGCGCGCTACGAGTTCCAGATGGCCAGCACGGACGAGGGCGCGGGCTTCCGCGAGGGCTTCTTCGCCCTCTGGCGGGTGCTGGCCAACCATGTGTTGCGGATGTCTGGAGTCTTCAGCTCCGTCTTCCTGCACGCAGGAATCACGGACCATGGTCAGCGAGGCGCGCTATCAAGCCCCGAGAGCTTCCGATGGCGGACCTTCAGCCAGGCCTGCTGCCGGAAGAGATACGTGGCGCGGACGCGGCCCCACGTCCACACCTCAGGGTGCTCCCACCACCGGGTCGGGGGCTGGATTCCCTGGTCGCGCAGATTGCCGATGCCTCGGTACCCGACGCCATCGAGCCCGAACGCCTGGGTGGACTCCAGCATCAGGACCTTGTCGGTGGGCGGGTGGTGGTCCACGACGAGGAAGGTGTGCCCGGAGCGCCACTGGTTGCGCCAGCCCTGCACCAGCGTCCACGGGTGGGGTGGCGCGTCCGGGGACGGCGCGGGAACCGCCATGCCGCTCTCCACGGCGGCCTTCACCGGCGAGAATGGGTCGTCGTCGGACTCCACCATCATCTGACGGTGACGGCGCAGGTCCCATTCGAAGGCGGGGCCATGCGCGTCGGAGAAGGCCCTCACCGTCAGGGCCTCGACGAAGGTGCAGCAGTTGTTCACCGCGGGCGGCGCCAGCGGGAAGACGACGCCGGGGAGCCGCCACGGGTAGCGAGGCTCGGTGAGCTCGTAGCGGTACTCGGTGAAGGCGGGCAGCAGCGACGTCAGCCGCTCCTCGTCCACGGCAAGGGGTTCCATGCTGAAGGACAGGCGCTCCATGCGAGTGCATCATCGCACGTCCGCCGCACGCGACGACGGGCCAGGCGTGCACACCCCATGGCCGTGCCATACTCTCGCGCCAGGTTCCGATGCTCTACACCTCCCACGCCCCCATGGCGCCGCTCGCGGACTTCGTGGAGTACTTCTGGGCCCTCAGCGACGCGCCGGCCCACGCGCAGGAGCGCATCGTTCCCAGCGGCACGCTCGAGCTGGTCGTCAACCTCCACGAGGACGTGGTTCGCATCTACGACCCGGTCGACCCGACGCGCTGCCGCCGCTTCTCGGGCGCGGTCGTCTCCGGCGCCTACCGCAGCTACTTCGTCATCGACACGCGCGAGCACGCCTCCATGGTCGGCGTCCATTTCCGCCCCGGCGGCGCCCGCGCGGTCCTCGGCCTCCCGCCGGGAGAGCTCGCGGATACGCACGTCGACCTGGAGACGCTCTGGGGAGCTCGCGCACGCCGGCTCCGCGAGCGCCTGTGCTCGGCGCGCGTCCCGGTGGAGCGCTTCCGCATCCTCGAAGAGGTGCTGCTCGCCTCGCTTCGCGCCACGCCGGAACGCCAGCGCGCGATGCACTTCGCCCTCGAGCGCCTCGGCGGCGGAAGCAACGTCGGTGATGTCGCCGCGGAGCTGGACCTCAGCCGCCGCCGGTTCATCGAGCTCTTCACCGCCGACGTCGGCATCACGCCCAAGCTCTTCAGCCGCGTGCGACGCTTCCAGCGCACGCTGGCGATGGCAGAGCTGCCTCCGGTGCCGGACTGGCCCCAGCTGGCACTCGAGTGCGGCTACTTCGACCAGTCCCACATGATCCGCGACTTCGTGGCGTTCTCCGGCTTTTCCCCAGCGGCGTTCCTTCGGCACCGCGGTGCGCCCGTGAAGGAGCACCACGTCGCGCTGCCGGGCGACGACGGGTAAAATTCGTCCAATCCCGCGTCCTTCTCCGCTCCTAGCGTCTGGGCGAGGAAAGGAAACGACGCCATGGAGAGGTCTCGACTGTCGTCTTGGGGGCGCGTCGCGCTGTTCGCGGCGGTTGCGCTGGTAGGGGGCGTGAGCCACGCCGCATCATCGCCGCTCGGCACCAGCTCCGGGCGACTCGGGGCCACCGTGGCCGCCGTGGTGGGGCTGAGCAGCGTGGTCCTCGGTGGGCTGGCGCTGGCCCGTGCCGCCGGTCGTATCGGCACCGGCCCCGGGCGGCCCGGGGCCATCATGGCGCTGGGGGTGGGACTGCTCGGCATGGTCCTCAGCGCGCTGCATATTGTCCGCTCCGCCGGTGGTATCGGCACCGGCAACGGGCGGGGTGGGGCCATCGTGGCGCTGGGGGTGGGGCTCATCGGCATGGTCCTCGGTGGGCTGGCCCTGGCCCGCTTCCGCCGCACCGGCTCCCCTACATTTCGCTAGGGGCTTCCTGCCGCGGTGGGAACGCCACCTCCCGCTGGGCCTCGCGCAACTCGGGGAATGTCACGACGAAGGTGGTGCCCTGGTCCACCTCACTCTGCACGTCGATGCGCCCGCCGTGCCGCTCCACCAGGTTCCGGGTGATGTAGAGGCCGAGCCCCAGTCCTCCAAAGCTCTTCGTCGTGGTGGTGCGGGCGCGGAAGAAGCGCTCGAAGAGCTCGGGAAACTGCTCGGCGGGAATGCCGACTCCCTCGTCCGAGACCGACACGCGAGCCAGGCCCTCGCCGCGCATGAGCTTCACCCTGACGGCTCCGCCCTCGGGACTGTACTTGATGGCGTTGTCCAGGAGGTTGTTGAAGACCTGCGTCAGCCGCGCCGCGTCTCCCTTCACGGGGACCTCCCCCTGCGGGAGCTCCAGGGTGAGGTGGTGACGCGGAGCGAGGGGGCGGAAGCTCGCGATGACTTCGGCCAGGAGCGAGCCGAGGGAGACGGGCGCTTGCCGCAGCTCCAGGTGCCCCTGCTGGATACGGCCGACATCCAGGAGGTCGTCGACCAGGCCGATGAGACTGGTGACCTGGCGCCGGGCGCGCTTGAGACGTTCCTTCGGCTCCTCCAACGCCGCTGGGTGCTTCCGCTCCATCGTCTCCAGGGTCAGCGAGAGGGACGTCAAGGGCGTCTTCAGCTCATGGGAAGCCACCAGGAGGAATTCGTCCCGGAGCCGCAGCGCTTCCGCGGCCTGTCGGTAGAGCCTGTCCAGCTCCACCAGCTGCTCTTGGTTGGTCACGGCGCTCGCGTTGAGCTGGTCCACCATGCTGTTGATGCCCTCGGCCAGGTCGCCGAGCGTGTCGGGCTGCTGCACCGGGATGTACCCCACGTCCAGGGTGGACGAGCGCTCGACCACTCCGTCCACGGCCTTCCGGATGGCGTTGACCTGCCCGGACACGGCCTTGGTGACGAGGAACGCACTCATCGGGGCCCAGACCAGCGCGGTGAAGGTGAAGAGGAACATCGTGCCGGGCGTTGGCGAGGGGGCGAGGAACGCGCAGGCCATCCAACACGTCGGCGTCAGCGCGAGACAGGCGGTGAAGACCAGCAGCCTCCTCCGGAAGGAGATGACGCGGGGCAGGGTGAGCAGGCGCCGCTGGCGGGCGACGAGCGAGAGCTCCCGGGTGGTGGGCGCGAGGCGCCAGATGAAGAGTGGCGTCGCCACGACGGCCTTGGCCGAGACCGTCGCGAGGACGATGAGGCCGGTGAGCAGCAGCTCCCTTTCCCCCAGGCGCACGCGCTCCGGCAGAAGCAGCGCCAGCACGGCTGGCAGGCTCGACAGCGCGAGGGCCCAGGAGGCCCCCCACGCCACCGTAAACCACCGGGGGGTGTAGTAGGCGCGCAGCAGGGCTTGATGGATGACCGCGTCCGTCTCGTCGAGAGTCCCTCGGACGCTCCGCCAGCGCTCTACCGGCTGCAGCGCCCACCGGAGCAGCAGGGCCAGCAGCAGCTCCTCACAGGAGAAGACGACCAGGGCGACTGCGACAAAGGCCTCGGTGGCCTGCCAGGCCGCCAGTGGAAGGAGCTTGGCGAAGCAGATAGAGGTCAGGATTTCGAACGGGATGCCAACGACCAGGCAGTCGATGGTCCTTCGCGTCCACACCTGCTGCATCCATGCCATGAGAGTAGACTGAAGCTGGAGGCGAGCGTCGGGGAGTGAGGACTTCCAGGCCTCCGAGTCATCGCAGTCTCGCTTCCCGACCCCTCGGCCGCCCAGGCAGTGAGTCGTCACACGAGGCCCAGCGGCAGTTGGGGAGCCTTCGGCCCGCCCGAGGAGAAGCGCTCGCGCAGGAGCTGGATGAAGCGGGTCAAGGACGCGGGGCGCTGGCGGGACGTGCGGGTGACGGCGCTCCAGCGGCGGCGAATCCCGCGGGGCGTGAGCCGGAGGGCGTGCAGTCCATGCCGCTGGGCTGGCAGCATCCATCCGGGCAGCGCCGTCACGCCGACACCTCCTCGCACCAGCTCGATGAGGGCCTCGGTGAGGGGCACGGGGGAGACCCGCTGCGGCTCGACGCTCGCGGGCCAGAGCACGCGCGTGAAGACATCGAGCTGCTCCCGGGGCGCGGCATAGGTGAGCAGGTGCTCTGACACCAGCTGCTCCGCCGTGACATGGCCGCGCCGCGCCAGAGCGTGGCCCGCGGGAACCACCAGCAGGAGCTCGTCCTCGAAGAGCGCGGTCTGCGCCAGGCGGGCTTGCCGCGGGACGTCCGTGGTCAACGCGAGGTCCAGCCCGCCATTCAGCAGCGCGTCGAGGGGCTGACGCGTGGCCTCCAGGACGATGCGCAGCTCGGCGCGCGGGTACTCCGCCTGCCACTGCCCCAGGATGGGCGGCAGCCAGCCATACACCGTGTAGCAGCCCGTGCTGAGCCGGAGCAGGTCGTCCTGCGGGTGTGCACGGCAGAGCGCCTCGGCCTGGGCCACCTCGCTCAGGACCCGCCGCGCCGAGTCGAGCAGCTTCTCGCCCGCGCCGGTCAGGAGCAGACGTCGCTGGCGGCGCTGGAAGAGCCGCACGCCCAGCCGCTCCTCGGCGTCGCGGAGCTGGTGGCTCAGTGCCGAGGACGTGAGGTGGAGTTGCCGGCTCGCCGCGGCCAGGCTTCCGGTGTCGGCGACCGCGGCAATCAGCTTGAAGTGACGAAGCTCGAGCATGCCCGGGGAGCTTCACATGAACGCGGTTCATCAACTTCACGAAATCGTTTCGCTGCGCTCAGGAGACGGGCCTCCTTAACGTTGGCGCCCCATTGCCAGGAAGGCGGACGGATGCCCCAGACAGACAGCTCCCCGAGGACGCAGCGCCCTGCCGTACCCCCGGAGCGGACCGGCCGCCGGGACTTCCTGCGCGCGGCGCTCTCTCTCGCCGCGGGCACGGCGCTACTGCCCCCTGGCACGAGCCGTGCGGCGAAGCCTGACGACAGTGCGACGCTTCGCGCACAGCGGCTGGCCTGGGCCGGAGTGCGGCTGCAGCTGGGGAGGGACACGCTCTTCCTGGACCCATTGCTCGACCCCGCTGTGTGGGGGCCCGCGCTGAAGGACCCGCTCGTCCCCCTGGACGTGGCCGACGGCGGGCGCTTCGTGCTGGTGACCCATCGCCATCCCGACCACTTCGACCGGGTGGCCGTTCGCAAGGTGCTGGGGGACACTGGCACGCTGGTGTGCGCTCCGGACACCGCCACCGCGGCCGCCGCGGCGGGGTTCCGGGTGCGGTCCGCTCCGCTCTACGAGCCGGTCCTGCTCAATGACTTCACCGCCACGGCCGTTCCCGCGGCGGACGGCTACGGCGATACCCAGGTGTCCTGGGTCGTCTCCGGCGGAGGCCGCCGCATCATCCACTGCGGCGACACGCTGTGGCACGGGTCCTGGTGGCACATCGGACGTCAGTTCGGCCCCTTCGATGCGGCATTCCTGCCCATCAACGGGGCACGCTTCGGCTGGCGGAAGCCCGTGAGCGACGTGCATGCCGTCCTGACACCGGAGCAGGCAGTCGCCGCGGCCGTGGTGCTGGGGGCGCGGCTCCTCGTTCCCATCCACTATGGCGTCGCGGCCTCCGAGGACTACCAGGAGGTCCCGGACGCGGAAGCGCTGCTCCTGGCCGCAGCGCGGAAGCGGAAGGTGAACGTGGAGCTGGCGCGCCCGGGGGAGTGGCTGACCTGGCAACCCCGGACACGATGACCGCCTGCTGATGCGCATCGCCAGTACGGCGGCCATGGCTGATATAGGCGTTGGCCATGGACCTTGCATCGACCCTCCGACGTCTCGAGCATCACGATGCGCCCGCGTTCTCGCATGACGACGGCGCGGCGCGGGAGGTGGAGCACTCCCTCGAGTACCTCGGCTCGGAGGCGGCGCTCGCCAGCCTCGCGGCGGACGTCTACTGGCCGAAGTGGGACTCGCCGTGGTGGCACCTGCTGCTCCTGCACGAGCGGGGCGAGACGGGGCGGATTCCGCGTGCCGCCACCGAGGCACTCGTCGCCGCGCTCGCCCGCAGTCCGCTGACGATCTTCCCCATCCACCCCGAGGACACGCCCGCCGGGCTGGATGCGTCGCGTGATTCGCACTGCCACTGTGCCCTGGGGTGCATCGTGCCGGTGCTGCTCGCCTGCGGCGTCGATGTAGACGCCCGCCTTCCCTGGGCCCGCGACTGGTTCGCGCGCTACCAGATGGCCGATGGCGGGCTGAGCTGCGACCCGGAGGCGTACCGCGTCCAGGGCGAGGTCCCCAGCTCCATGGTCGGCACGGTGCCGCCGCTGGAGGCGATGCTGGCCCTGACGGCCGTGCGCGCGCGCCCCGAGGACGTGGCGTTCATGGACCGCGCCGCGGGCTTCCTCATCGGGCGTGCGCTCGTCCGGGGCTCGGACACCGTGCACAACGCGGAGGAGCGGGGGAGCGCGACCGCGTGGCCGCAGCTGACCTTCCCGCGCTTCTACTTCCATGACGTCCTGCGCGGCCTGGCCGTGCTGGTGGAGTGGGCGCACCGGCTGCAGCGCCCGCTGCCCTGGAGCGCTATCGCGCACGTCGTCGTCGACCTCGAGGCCCGGTTCCCGGATGGGCGGGTCCGCATCGGGCGGCAGGCGTTCGCCGGCAAGACGACGCGGGTTCCGGGGGAGGACAGGAGGTGGACGAAGCGAGTGCCCGCCTCCAGCTTCCCGCTGCTCGAGGCGTCGAGCCGCGTGGGCGAGGCGTCGCCCTTCCTGACGCGCTCCTGGCAGACGACGCGCGAGCGGCTCTTCGCGCTCGCGCAGGCGGGGCTGCTCCACGAGACGGCGTGAGCGCGCCCTCTGGCGCCGCTGACGACGGGCAGGCGGCGAGGCAGGAGCCGGGGAAGGAGCGGACGCCGCGGGTGGACGAGCCCCAAGCAGCGCGGGCGGTTCAGTAGAACGGGCCCGGGTCGGCCCCGAGCTGCCGCGCCGCCTTGCTCCAGGTCGCCCCGCGCTCGTCGTCCGCCCAGTGCGTGACGATGCTGCCGCCACGGCTTACCTCTCGCACCGAGTCCACCGCGGCCTGGTGCGCGGAGCCCGTGACGAAGGCATACATGGCGGCCTCATCCCTCCACACCGAGAGCGTCCGCGCCGTCCCGCAGCGCTCGGACGAGGCCGTCTGGAGGGCCACGAGGCCCTGCTGGGCCCGCAGCGAATCGGAGATGGGGCCCATCAACTCCTGGAAGCGGGCGAGCGCCGCGGGCTCCGGCCTCAGCCTCAGGTACGTGCTGCTCACGATGTAGCGTCCGGGCTCCAGTGTCCCGTCCGCGCGCACCGCGGGCCCGGCCAGCGGTGCGTCCTGCAGGTCCGCCTCCATCCGGTCTCGCGTGCAGTCCGCGAGAGGGTCCTCCTGCACGACAGCCGGAGGGGCTTCTTCCCCGCCACAGGCGGGCAGGGCAATCAGGGTCAGGCAGGACAGGAGGATGCGCTTCATGGGTTCGGCTCCCGGTTGGGGGTGGAGTGGGTACGGCAGGAAGTGGCGCCGGACACGGCACCGAAGTGCAGGGGCGTGAAGTCACGCCCGAGCCTCCGTGAGGAGAAGCGCTCGGAGCGCGCCATCACCCGCACCTCGACCTCGTCGGCGGCCGGGGAGGTGGCGCGCAGCGTGGCCACCCAGTGGCCGGCGCCCCGGGCGTCTCGCACATGGAGGTAGAGGTAGCTCCCCGCTGGAAGCCGCTCCTCCACGCGCCCGCACAGCGTGTAGTGCGAGGCCGCGTCCAGCGCGTGACGGGTGAGCGGGTTGCCTCCGTCGCCGGAGGGGCCAGGGTGGAAGGAGAGGGCGGTCCCGGCGGCCAGCATGCCCAGGACTGTCACGGCCAGCAGGAGCTTGCGTTGCATGCTCCCAAGGTAGGGAAGCGGGCCGTCCACCGGGGCCCGGGCCGATGGGCGGTCCCCTCTCGCCGACGGATGGCGGCCCGCGGCGGACGGACGGCGCTCAGTCCAGCCCGAGCCCCCGCTTCACTTCCGCGAGCAGGCGGCGGCTCACCCGCGCCACCTGCCCGTCGCGCAGCTCCACCTCATGGATGCCGTCGGTGGCGCGCAGCGCCTTGATGCTGCCGGTGTGCACCAGCTCGCCCCGGTGCACGCGCAGGAAGCCCGCCCCGCGCAGCCGCTCCTCCAGCGCGGACAGCGGCTCCTCCGTCATTTGCTCCACGCCCTCCGCCAGGAACACGGTGTACTTGTCCGAGGACCAGAAGCGGGGGATGTCGCGCGCGTCGAAGAAGCGCAGCGTGCCCGCGGTGGAGGTGACGATGCGGGTGGAAGCCCCCGCGGGCCGCACCGCCTCCAGCGCCCGCGAGACGGCCTCCCGCGAGGCCAGCCGCCGCTGCCGCGCGCGCTCCACCGCCGAGGCCAGCCGCTCGGGGCGCACCGGCTTGAGCAGGTAGTCCACCGCGTTGACCTCGAACGCCCGCACCGCGTGCTCGTCATGGGCCGTGACGAAGATGATGGGGGGCAGGTCCGTGTGGAGCTGCGCCAGCGTCAGCCCATCCATGCCAGGCATGTGGATGTCCAGCATCAGCAGGTCCGGCCGGAGCGCGCCCACCTGCCGCAGCGTCTCCTCGGCGTCCCCGGCCTCTCCCACCACCTCCACTCCGGCCAGCTCCCGCAGCATGCGCCCCAGCCGCCGGCGCGCGGGCTCCTCGTCGTCCACGACGAGCACCCTCATGCCGCGTGCCCGGCTGGCAGCGCGATGCGCGCCATGCAGCCGCCTCCCGGGGCCGGCTCCAGGACGAAGGCCCCCTGCTCCCCGTAGAGCAGGCGCACGCGCGCGTGCAGGTCGCTCACACTCGTCTGGCTGCCCCGGTGCGCCGAGGCCCCGGGGCCCGGCCCGTCGTCCTGCACGTCCAGGAGGACACGCTCGTCCTCGAAGCGCACCCGCACGTGCACGCTCACCTGCTGGCGGCTGGCCAGGCCGTGGAGGATGGCGTTCTCCACCAGCGGCTGCAGCAGCAGCGGCGGCACCTGCACGTGCGCGGCGCGGGCGTCCAGCTCCACCGAGGCCCTCAGCCGCTTGCCGAAGCGCACCTGCTGGATGGCCAGGTAGTCGCGCACCATGTCCACCTCACGCTGGAGCGGGACGAGGCGCACCCTGGAGCTCTCCAGGGCATAGCGGAACAGGTCGGCCAGTCGCTCCAGGGTGCGCTCGGCCAGCTCTGGATCCTCGGAGATGAGCGTGGCCACCAGGTTGAGGCTGTTGAAGAGGAAGTGCGGGTGGGTGCGCGCCTGCAGGGCCTCCAGCTGGGCGCGCAGCGACGCCTGTCGCTCGGCCTGGGCCTGCCGCTCCACGGCGAGCGAACGGTTGCGCAGTCGCTGGATGGCGAGCGCGGGCAGCACGAAGACGCCCGAGATGATGATGCACGTCACGCTGAAGTCGAGCAGCGTGGAGGAGTGCTGGCACAGCAGGTTCTTCACCGGAAGCACGGCGGCGGCCATCACCACGGAAACGCCGGTGATGGTGGCCACGTGCAGCAGCGTCTCCGCGGCGCGGCTCCGGACGCGCTGGACGAGCCGCGGCATCACCGTGAGGTACAGCAGGTGGAAGGTGAGGGACAGCGAGGCGAACGGCACGCAGATGCCCGCCAGTTGGAGCAGCGCCTGCTTCCAGGGCATGGCGAACAGCCCTTCCACCAGCAGCGGTGCCGCGGCCAGCGGGGCGAGGGGGTAGAGCCACACCATCTCCCGCGGCAGCAGCCTCTGCATGGACGGACCTTCCATGGTCCGCCACCGTAGCCCCACCCTCCGCTCGTCGCCCAGCCCTCCGACGAGCGGTGGCCCGGCGCCGACGGGCGGCAAGCGGCGGCCCGAGGCCTGGAAACACGAAGGCCGGTAGTCCCGAGTTTCCTCAAGAACTACCGGCCTTTGCGATTGAGCGGCGGAAGGGATTCGAACCCTCGACCCCGAGCTTGGGAAGCGCGGCCTCGACCCGTCCAGGCGTTATCAGTCATTCACAAGCCCTCAGAACCGTTGGGGATTCGGGGCCGGGGTCCGTCCAACCATCCCAGCCGGTAGCAGGGAATCGCAAGGGGTTTGCTGCATCCTTGCTGCAAGGTCCGGCGCATGCGCGGCTCCGCGCGCTGCCGAGCGGGGCGAAGCGCCTGCTCACCGTGCGTGAGGTGGCGGAGCGGTTGCCCATCTGCACCGCCACCGTCTACCGGCTGTGCGAGCGGGGTGAGCTGTCCCACGTCCGGGTAAGCAACGCCATCCGCGTCCGGCCATCGGATGTGGACGCCTTCCTCGCCCGAGGCCAGGGCTGACCCGGTGGTTCCCGGTTCCCCGCCCTATAGCGGGAACCGGAACCGGTTGAGGACTGCACGGCCGCACAACCGGGAACAGTAGCGTGCAAGCCCAGAGGCAGAAGGGTCAGCCCCTGTCGCGCTCGCTGCGCGCCGCCTCCACCGCCTCGACGCTCAACCCGTCACGGAGCGCCTCGCTGAGTACCTGAGCGAACACCGCAGCCCAAACGGGTGTTTCTGGGAAGAAGCGTCCCAGCGCCCCAGTGGTGTACTCAAGAAAACACCGCTCGACGGCCTCGGGAGAGGCCAACCAGCGCTCAACATCCGCGTCAGCGAGAGTGCTGCCCGTGTAGCCCTTCGCCCGCAGGAAGCGCTCCAAGGACCGGCGCTTGCCAAACCGGGTGAGGCGCGGCCAGAGGGAGCGCGCTCGGTGCAGATGCCACGTGATGCTCAGGCGTCCCCGGAACGCCACCAGCAGGAGGGGGACGCCCACCAGAACCCAGAGGGGGAGGTACATTGGCGCGAGGCTGCTCCACATACACGCCAGCGGCAACCCGCCTCCAGGGCGGGGATGCAGTGGTCCCGCTGTGTTCTAGGAAGTGATGTGGCTGTCCCGTCCAGCTTGACGAAACATCTTGGCGGGCACCTCGATCGTGGGGGTGTCCACTGAGGCTACCAGCCGGGTCTGGCACGAAAAATTATTGGGCCCGGCCGCCCGCGGTCAGTCCCCCTCCGGCGCCCGGATGTAGACGGTGACCTCGTCCAACACGAAGGAGGACGCACTCGGGACCGACCTGCTCAGGGAATCCCTGGTGGCGATGTACGTGGTCCCGTTGTTGGACTGCTTCCAGATGTACCCATGCCTCAGCGCTTGCTCGCCCCCGACCCAGACCAGATAGCGAGGCTCCTGGACGAAGTCCCCATCCCAGGAGTTCCAACTCCCCTGGTTCTCGGCGGCGGCGGCCAGGAGCTGGTACAGGCGCTCGTCCTTGGCCGGAACCGGGCTGGCGAACTCCCAGCCAAAGTCAAACGGCGTGCAACAATGAATCGTCCAGCTCTCGGTCTTCCCTCGTGCTCCCGGCATGGCTCCTCCTCCCAGCGTTTCAGGGGCACTAGGTAGCACGGCTCGGGGAAGCGCGGGGCCTCGGTCCCCGAATCCACCCCACGACCGACGCCCCGGTGCCGACAGCCCGCCTCCCCCCTGTGTCAGGGAAGTTGTCGCCTCGGCTGACGTGCGGAGCTGACGACGCCCTGGGGGCGAGAGCAGGCAGGACGCGGTGGCGTACACGGTACGCGGTGATGACGGCAGGAACTCCTCCGCCTCGGCCTCCACCGGATTGCGACGAATGTAGCGTGCCAGCGCCTCCCCGACTGTCTACGCGGCTCGCTGCGGTGCTGTTTCCGAGAAGCCTCCGCTGCACGCGAGGCAGGTTGGCGGCGTAGGACATGGGCGCCGCCACCCGCTGCGCAGTTCCGGCCGCGAGGAGCCGCGCGCCCGGACGGGGGCTTCTCGGGCGGCACGAAGCGCTCCATGGTACCGCCAGCTATGCCCTGGTGGTCAGCGCGTTACCCGTGCTGAGCCCCGCGTTCGCTGGCCGCAGGCATGGACGGTTCTGGTTCCGTCGGTGGCTCACCCTGGGAGACCTCGGAGGGCTCAGGAGCCACTTCCCGCGACTTCCGGCCCGTCGCCTTGCGCCTCCGTCCCGCGCGCCCCTTGGCTTCCTCTTGGGCCTCCATCCCACGAGCCCCCCACATGACCAGAGGCAGCCGGTGGGAACCCCAGGAGAACAGGACGATATCTCCGGGGTAAGGGACCGGTCCAGCCCAGGGTGCCGGCGGACGAGGAGCGTGGCAGGTAGAGCGCGTGAATGACGGCGCGCCGACGAGCCTATCGCTGCTGAGCCTGCTGCTGAGCCCACGCCTCGGGGAGGAGTTCCTTGAGACGGGAGGCCGGGAAGCGGGTGTCGCCGAGCTTGGGCAACACGTCGCGGAAGTAGGCCCAGGGGTCCCTGCCCAGCCGGTAGCAGCTGAGCACGAGGGAGTAGACGGACGCGGCCCGGCGTCCGGCCTCATCGCTGCCGAGGAAAAGCCAGTTCTTCCTTCCCAAAGCAATCATTCGGATGAGGCGCTCGACTTCGCCGTTGTCTACCGGCACGCGTCCGTCCTCGAGGAAGCGGCCCAAGGGGACGTAGCGGTTGCGCGCGTACCCGATGGCCTTGCCCAGCAGCGTCTTCGGGGGCACGTGAGGGGCCCAGGTCTCCAGCAGCTCGAAGAGCTCCGCGTAGACGGGGGCGCTCTTCTCCAAACGCAGGCCCAGGCGCGCCTCGGGGCAGAGGGCCGCCTCGGTGGCCTGGCGCTCGACGGCGTAGAGTTTCTGGACGAGGGCCAGCACCGTGCCGCCGCGCGAGTCGCCGGCCTGGTGGGCGCGCTCGAAACCGCGCCGTGCGTGCATCCAGCAGCCCACCTCGGTGCGAGGGGAGGCGGGGCCGAAGAGGGCCTCGTAGCCTTTGTAGCCGTCCACGACGAGGTAGCCGTGGAAGTGGGCCAGCACCGCCTGGGGGCCCTTGCCGCTCCAGTCGGGGGTGTACTCGACGAAGACGTTGCCGCCCTGGCCGACGTAGGGCCACAAGTGGCCTCGCTTGACGCCGCGCGCGTCGTCCTTGTCGAGGACGCGCACGCCGGTGTCGTCGGTGTGCAACAGCCAGTCGGCCAGGGTGCGGCGCTTGAGCAGCGCCACCAGCGGCGGCAGCACGTCGCTGGCGGCCGCCACCCAGTCGCCCAGGGTGGAGGCGGGCAGCTTGACGCCGTAGCGCTGGTCGAAAATGGCCTGCTGGCGGTACAGGGGCAGCCCGTCGCGGTACTTGCCCACCAGCAGTTGCGCCAGCAGGCCCGGGCCGGGCAGCGCCCCCGGCAGCGGCGCCTCGCTGGCGGGCGCGGTGGCCACCCCCTCCTTGCAGCGCGAGCACGAAAGCTTCGGCCGCTTCTCCACCCGCACGTAGAAGCGCGCCGGCTCCAGTTCCAGCCGCTGACTGACTTCCTCGCCAAAGGCCTTGCGCGGCTCGCCGCACTCCGGGCAGGTGCACTCCTCGGCGGAAGGCTGCAGCACCACCTCGCGCCGCTCCAGGTGCGCCGGCAACGCCTTCGCGCCGCGCAGGGGCGGGCGCCGGGACTGCTTCTTCGGCGCCTGGCCTTCCGGGGCGGATGAGGACGCCGAGTCCCCTTCGTGGCTGGCGGGCCCGGCCGCCGCGGCGCAGTCGGCCGCGGGCGCGTCGGCCGCGGGCTGGGTGAGCAACTCCAGCAGCAACTGCAGCTGGCCCGCCGGTGCCTTCTCACTCTTGCGCCCGTACAACTGCCGCAGCGCGTGCTTCAGCCGCACCGCCGTGGACGAGTGCGCCTCGCGCAGCTGGCCCAATAGCCCCAGCAGCAACTCAATGGCCTCCTCGCCGCGCCCCGCTTCCAGCAGCTGCCGCATGTACGCGCGCACCGCCTCCAAGTCCTTCGCTTCCCCGGGCGGCTGCTGCTCCTCGTCCAGGGTGCCCCTCTCGTCGGCGACTGTCTCGGGCGTCGTCATGCGCGCCCCCCGTATGCAATGCCTCAGGTAGGGCGCGCAACAGAAGACTCAGTGCGCCGGCTTGCGTCCCGCCCTTCCCCCGGCCTCCACCAGCGCCAGCAGCTCGGCCAACTGCCGCGCCTCCAGGTGCACCGTGGCCTGGCCCTCCACGGGCACCGGCACCCGGAACCGCCCCGCCTCCAGCCGCTTGGCGACGGTGCAGTACCCATTGGCGCCCCAGAAGAGAATCCGCACGAAGTCCTTGCGCCTCGAGAAGAAGACGAAGAGGTGCCCCGACTTCGGCGCCTGCCCCAGGCTGCCCTCCACCAACGCGCTCAACCCGTCCGCCTGCTTGCGCATGTCGCACGGCGCCGTCGCCACCCAGATTCGCACCCCCTCCGGCAGCCTCAGCATCCCTGCACCCCCTTCACCGCGCGCAGCACCCGCTCCACCAACTCCTGGCTGGCGCCCCCGTCCACTCTCACCCGTACCCCGCCCACCTCCACCACCACCGCCTCCTCGCGCGGCGTGGCCGGCGCCACCTCCACCGGCACGAAGCCCAGCGCGGGCTTCGTCTCCGGACTCCCGTCGCGCCGCCGCGTCCAGAAGCGCAGCCGCTCTCGCGGCAGTCCATGTCGGCGCATGAACGCCGACTGCGCCCCTCCTTCTGCCTTCCACGCGCGCACCACCTCCGCGGCCACCTCCGGTGTCCACCTCGGTTGCCGTGCGGCTACCAACCACGCCGGCTCCGCCCTCGTCGTTGCTGTGCTGGTCGTCATCGTGCCGCGCACTGTGCACGTCATGGCTCATGGCGACGACCTGGGCACGACCGGATGCTTACGGTGCGGCTGGGCGGGCAGGTCGTGAAGGTCTTCCTGCTGGTGGCGGTGCTCTCGTTCTCGCGACGCCTCTTCGTGCGCGCCTTCCTCAACCAGCGGGGGGACGACTGGCGCGAGGGCGTGGCCGCGGCCTTCGTGCACTTCGGCGGCGTGCCGCTGGAGGTGCTCTCGGACAACGTCAGGCCGCTGGTTGACGAGAACAACCGGCAAGCGGGCACCGTGCGTTTCCACCCGGCGTGGGTGCAGTTCTGCCAGGACTGGGACGCGGCTACGCCAGAAGCGCAAGGCGGGGCTCTTGGGCCGCAGCGCGCCGCCTGGCAACGACGACTGAGCCGAGCACGAGCTCCGTGCCTCGGACGTGGCCTCCGCGCGCCCTCGCTTGAGAAGCAGCGAGGGCGCGCTCCGGCGGACGCACGCAGGGAAACGACGTAGCATCACCGAGCAGTCCAACCGGGCGCTGGGGAGGGGGTCAGTTTTAGTGACGTAAGGGGGTCAGAAATTCCTGTCGCCTGACACCCGCATCGCGCTGGCGCCGCCACGCGCTCAGCAGCGACGAGTACAGCCCCTCGCGGCGCAGCAGCGCCCCCACTTCACCGGGCTTCGTGCAGCGGTGGGCCTCCGCCAGCACTCGCAGCTTGTACTCCGCCGTGAAGCCTCGCCGCCTGGCCTTCTCCTCCACCTCGCTCTCCCGGACCCGAGCTTCTTCCACCACTGCGCTCATCGTTCCTGCCTGGGTCGCCCTGCACACTAAACTGCCGGGTACGAACTGTCTCACTCACGTTGGCAGAGAGGATCAATCGAGTCTTGGTAGAGCCGGCTGCTGATGATGAGCAGCCAGTCGAAGTGCACGATGAGGACGAGCCCTTGGAGTGACAGTCGCCTGTGTGGCAGCGGCTTTTACCCGAGCTCGTCGAGTTCCGCCTGCGCGTGGTCGCGGTACAGGGGAACCACCTCGACGTCGAGTACTCCCTGGAGCACCTTTCTCGCGCCCGCAGTGTCACCTGCATCTAATAGGCGGTGGGCCCTGACCAGTGCCTGAGACAGCCTCCGGGAGCCTTCTCGGATCCTGGCGCTCACTTCAATGGCAAGGTCCACGACGCCCGTGGGCGTTCCCAGCGTCGCTTCCGCGTCACCGATGGCGACCTCCCGAGCAACTCGCAGGAGCAGCTCGCGTTCTCCACCCGTGAGGTCCGAGCGCGCCTCCTGCTGAAGGCGGCTGGCCAGTTCCTGGACGTGATGCCAGTCATGGTCCTCCGGGCGCATGGCTCATCTCCTAGTGCAGATGTTGAAGGGCCACTGCTTCTGTCCCTGGCAGTAGCGAAGGCAGTCGTGACAGTCGCCAGTCCATTTCCGATGGACGCAGAGGACGTACATGTCGATGCAGTGCTGCCGGTAGCCTTCGTCCGGATCCTCCTCATCCTCCTCCGGCGCACCATCAGTCACCGCGCTCGCGGTCTCGCCGAGAACCTGGAGGCCAGCGAGGACCTCTGCCACTTCCACGGCCGTGGCGGCGCAACTCTCCGCCGCCGTCGTTGGGAACTTCTTGATGCAGCAGACCACCGTGGACTCTCCGGGCTGGCACTGCAGCACGGCTGACCGGGCAAGGGCCGTGTGCGAGCTCGCCGCTGTGTGCGCCGCAGAGGAACAACCCGACGTCCACAACCCCAGCAGCAGTGTGAGGCCAAGCCAGATGGAGAGGAGCCTTCCGCCACTCATCGAGTGAGCCAGCGTACCAGGCAAAACAAGCGAACTGGGAGAGCGTCTGGCAGCTGGCCTCTCTGTGCGCCGTCTAGGCCCGAAAACAAGAAGGCCGGCGGCCCTGAGTTCAGGACCACCGGCCTTCAGGTTTGAGCGGCGGAAGGGATTCGAACCCTCGACCCCGAGCTTGGGAAGCTCGTGCTCTACCAACTGAGCTACCACCGCAGGCGAAGCGAGAGCCAAAGTAGGGGCCGGCCCGCGCCTTGTCAACGGGAAGTGTCGGGCTACTCCCCCTCTTCGACGGTGAGTTGATAGGCGTCCTGGAAGTTGGCCTCGCGGTTCTTCGCGTCGCGGACCTCGAAGACGTAGACGCCCGGCTCGGCGCTGTAGCGGATGCTCTCCGGCTGGTCGCCCTTGGCACGGTCAGCCGTCTGCACGAGCGACAGCTTCCCGTCCGGCTGCACCCGGTGCAGGTACAGCCCCACGTCCACCTTGAGGATGCCCAGCAGCGAGGCCCGGATGGACGTGCGCACCGGCCTGTCGGACAGGTCCAGCCGGTAGAAGTCCGTGTCCTTCACCGGGAACACCGTGCCGCGCACCGCCTTGCCGGGCGTCAGGTCCTGCCCGCGCTCGGCGGTGTTGTTGGGCTCGCGCTCCTCGCCGCCGTTGTCCGGCACCGTGGTGACGGTGATGCGGTAGGGCTGCTCCGCGTTCTCGAAGTCCTTCACCCACTTGCCGTCCACCTTGCGTGACGCGCCCTCCACCCGGAACCAGCAGCTGCCGCTGCACGCCACGTTGTTGAGGCGCTCGGGCTCCTTCACCGCGCCCTCGTTGGCGCGCAGGAGCACCGTCTCCTTCTCCCCGTCGCCCTGGGGCGGCTCCACCATGGAGAGCACCAGGTCCAGCCGGTCCACGCCGGACAGCTCCACCTTGGCCAGCACCGGCTCCGTCGTGCGGAGCACGAAGTTGTCCAGCTCACCCTTGGGCGACAGGAAGCCCTCGCGGTAGCCGCCGGCCGTCAGCGGCGTGGCCTTGTGGAGCTCTTCGTTGGGCTCCAGCTCCGCGTTGGCGCCCGCCTCCTCCTGCGACACGGTGAGCGTGTACGGCGTGGTGGCATTGAAGGTGCGGCGGGCCTCCTTGCCCGTGCCCACCCAGCTGCCCTTCACCACCACGTAGACGACGCGGTCCGTGGCGCGCACGCCGATGTTGCGCAGCGACAGCGCCTCGGCCTCCTTGCCCCGCAGGGTGAACAGCGGCGCCTCCGCCGCCGACAGCACGGACAGCTCCGGCCGCACGCCCTCCACGCCCGACAGCTCGATTTTCAACGCCACCGACGGAGGCTCGGGCGGCAGCGCCGCTGGCCCCGCGTCCTGGGCCTGGGCCTGCACGGCCTGCGCGGCCGCCGCGCCACCGACCTCACCCGGCGCGCCCTCGCCCTCGGGGGGCGGCGTGGGCTGGGCCTCGGGAGCCGGCGCGGGCGGCGGCGGCTCGCCCCCGGCGAAGGTGCCTTCCGGGGTGGGGGAGGGGGCTGCCTCCCGCGGGGCCGTTCCCTGCGCGGGCGGCGCGGTGCCCTCCTGCGTGGGGGGCGGGGGCGTCGTGGGCTCACCCTCCATGCCCATGCCCGGAGGCGTGCCCGAGGGCGCGGCCGGCTCGGGCAGCTCGATGCGGTACCAGTCCTCGTCCCCGGCATGGCCCAGGAAGGCCGTCGCCGTCTGGCCCAGCGGCAGCGGCGCCGAGTCCACGGCCCGGTCATTGGGCTCGCGCTCCTCGCCGTCGTTGGGCGCCCGCATCTTCACCTCGAGGGTGTAGGCGCCGCCCACGCCCTTGCGCGCGGGCACCACGCGCACCCAGCGCTCGCCCTCCACGAAGAGGTTGGGGAAGCGCTCCGGCTTGCCCTCGCCCTCGCTGTTGATGCCCGCCAGCCGGTTGCGGTCGCGGTCGTAGACCTCCAGGGTGATGTCGCCCCCGGGCAGCCCGGACACGGTGACGTCCGCCACGCGCGCGGCGGGGGGCGCCAGCCGGTACCAGTCCTCGTCCGCCTTGTTCGGCTGCGCCGTCAGCTCCGCCGTCACCGTGCTGTCGCGGGTGACTTCGAGCGCCTGGTCCGGCCGCTCGTTGGGCTCTTTCTCCGTGAGGGAGGCCGGCCCCGTCTCCACCGGGCCCGCGTCCTGCGCTTGCGGCGCCTTGTCCTCCTTGCAGCCGGCCAGCATCGCCGCCAGCACACAGACCCACCCCCAACGTCGCATCACGGTCTCCCTCCGGAACGGCCGCCATCCTTCCTCGCGGCGACCCGGTGTCAAGCACCCCAACACCCGCGCGGGCGCTTTCATCCAGGCCCTGGAGCCCCCCGCGCGGGGCGATCCAAGATGGGGGCCCCATGCGAAGCCCCCTCCTTCTCCTCCCCCTGCTCGCCACCTCCGCCCTCGCGGCCTCCACCGTCCTGCCCGGCTACATCCGCGCCGACGACTGGCTGGAGCGCGAGAGCCAGCCGGAGCGCTACGTGCCGCTCCACCTGCTCGACGGCCGCGACACCACCGCCTGGTGCGCCACCGGCGAGAAACCCGCCCCCATCACCCTCGGCTTCAAGGACGCCGTCACCGTGGACGAGGTGCGCGTCTACACGGGCGACGGCTCGGACCGCGCCGCATTCAAGGCCCACGCCCGCGCGCGCAAGCTCACCCTCGCCAGCGTGGACGCCTCCCGCAGCCTCACCGTGGAGGACAAGCGCGGCCTCCAGGCGGTGCGCCTCAGCCAGCCCCTGTCGGGCGCCCGCTTCATCCTGGAAGTCGTGGACCGCTTCCCCGGCGCCAGCGACGACGCGCCCGTGTGCGTCACCGACCTCGTCTTCTACTCCGGGGGCAAGGCCCTCAACGGCACCTGGCTGGCCCCGAAGCTGAAGTACGACGCGCGGCAGGCCCCGCTGCTGGGCACCTGGTTCGGGGGCCTGGAGGGCGCGCCGGAGGGCTTCCTGTCCTTCTACATGGACGGCACCTGGCGCTACACGCGCGAGCCCCTGGAGGGCGGTGGGCCCACCTCCGTCACCGGGACGTACACGCTGTCCGGAACCCGACTGTCCCTGGACGTGCCGAAGCGCGGCCGGGTGACGGCGAAGCTCAGCGGTGGAAGCCGGGAAGGCACACGCTCACCGGACGCGTCCCTCGTGCTGGAGGGGGCCGTGGTGGACGAGTGGGGCCGCGAGTTCCGCGGCCAGCCCTGAGACAGCGGGGCGGCGGACGGCCGCCCTGCCTGGGGCCTGGGAGGCAGGGCGCCTAGAGGGCGGCCAGCTTCTTCTTCGCGCTGAAGTGGCGGAAGAACGCGATGATTTCCTGAACGGCGACCTTCACGTCGGTGGCGTCCTGGAACTCCGACTCCAGGAAGATGCCACCGCAGGACTCACAGGTGTCGTAGTGGAGGGGGTGCTGACGGTCGCCGCCGTCGACCCGGACGAGGTCGACTTGGCACTCCGGGCACTGACCGGTCAGCGCCTGCGCGTCCACCTTGCCGCCCTGGCTCTCCAGCCCGGGGAGGTTGTTGTGGAGCAGGACCCGGTTGAGGTCCGCGACGTCGATCCAGAGCCCGCCGCAGTCTCCACACTTTCGCAACGTCAAATCATCCCCCTCGAGATCAGACATCTCGACGTTGCAGCTGGGGCAATCCATGGGACGGTTTCTTCTCCTGCAATGGGGGAGGAGTCCTCCCCAGTGGTTCGGAGAATGATAGGTCGCACGAAAATTCGGATGCAACCCACGTCGCCGCTTCTGTTGGCAACGCGCCGTCTCTCCGCCACCCCAGACGTAGGCCCAGGCGACGGTCCAGGCGTCCGGTTCAGGCCTTCGCCTTCACCCGCCGGATGTCGGCACCCAGGCTCCTCAGCTTGCGCTCCAGGCGCTCATAGCCCCGGTCCAGGTGGTACACGCGGCTGACGTCCGTGCGCCCCTCGGCGCGCAGGCCCGCCAGGATGAGCGAGGCGCTCGCCCGCAGGTCCGTGGCCATGACGGGTGCCCCGCTCAGCCCCTTCACCCCCTTCACCACCGCCGTGTGCCCCTGGATGGTGATGTCCGCCCCCAGCCGGTGCAGCTCCGGCACGTGCATGAAGCGGTTCTCGAAGATGTTTTCGCTGATGACGGACGTTCCCTGGCTGACGGACATGAGGGCCATGAGCTGGGCCTGCATGTCGGTGGGGAAGCCCGGGTGCTCGGTGGTGGTGATGTTCACCGCGTTGAGCGTCCGGGGGGCCTTGCAGCGAAGGCCCCCGCCCTCGGCGGTAATGGTGCAGCCGGCCTCGCGCAGCTTGTCCACCACGGCCTCGAGGTGCTCGGGGACGGCGTGCTTCACCAGCACGTTGCCGCCGGAGATGGCCGCCGCGACGAGGAGGGTGCCCGCCTCGATGCGGTCCGGGAGGATGGCGTGGTCCACGGGCTTGAGCCCCTCCACGCCCTCGACGGTGATGACGGACGTGCCGGCGCCCTCGATGCGCGCCCCCATCTTGTTGAGGACCCTGGCCAGCTCCTCGATTTCGGGCTCGCGGGCGCAGTTCTCCATGACGGTGCGGCCCCTGGCCAGCACCGCCGCCATCAGCACGTTCTCCGTGCCGGTGACGGTGATGACGTCGAAGTTGACGGTGCCGCCCTTGAGCTGCTTGGCGCGGGCTTCCACGTAGCCCTCCGTCAGGTGGATGTCCGCGCCCAGGGCCTTGAGCCCCTTGAGGTGCTGGTCGATGGGCCTGGCGCCGATGGCGCAGCCGCCCGGCATGGACACGCGGGCGCGGCCGAAGCGGGCCACCAGGGGCCCCAGCACCAGCACGCTGGCGCGCATCGTCTTCACCAGCTCGTAGGGCGCCTCCGGGTGGATGTGGCCGTTGACACCCACCGCGCACACGTCCTTCTGGCGCCCGGTGAGCCGCTCCGCGTCGCAGCCCATGGTGCGCAGCACCTTGAGCATGGTGACGACGTCCGCCAGGTCCGGCACGTTCCGGTAGGTGGAGGTGCCATCCGCCAGCAGCGCGGAGGCCAGGATGGGCAGCGCCGCGTTCTTCGCGCCCGAGGCCCGCACCTCACCGTGCAGCTCCGGGCCACCCTTCATCACGATCTTGTCCATGGTTCCCTGTGCTTCTTCAGCCCTGTGGCCCGTCAGCCGCGGGCTGTGTCCCAAAAGCCATGCGTTCCCGCCGCTCCAGGTCCTTCTCCACTCGCGCGTCCGCGTACCCCGCGGCCCGCAGGAGCTCCAGGACGGCCGGCCCCTGTGTCTCCCCAATCTCCATTGCAAGGAGCCCGCCAGGCTCCAGCCAGCGCCGCGCACCCGTGACTACCCGGCGGATGGCCACCAGCCCGTCCGGCCCGCCGTCCAGCGCCAGCTTCGGCTCGCGGCGCACCTCGGCGGACAGGGTGGGAATCTCCGCGGTGTCGATGTAGGGCGGGTTGGAGACCACCACCCGGAAGCGCGGCGCGTCCGGCGGCAGCGGGGAGAAGAGGTCCCCCTGCAGCACCGTCACCCTGTCGCTGACCTTGAGCGCCTCGGCGTTCTCCCGCGCCAGCGCGCACGCGTCCGGGGACAGGTCCGTGGCCAGCACGGTGGCCTGGGGGCGCTCGGCGGCCAGGCTGATGGCGATGCATCCCGAGCCGGTGCACACGTCCAGGGCCCGTGACGGCGCGTCCCTGGGCAGCATGCGCAGCACCGCCTCCACGAGCAGCTCCGTCTCCGGCCGCGGAATCAGCACCCGCGCGTCCACCTTGAAGGGGCGGTTGTAGAACTCGCGCACGCCGGTGAGGTACTGCGTGGGCTCACCGTTCAGGCGCCGCTCAATCAGCGCGCGGAAGGTGCCCAGCTCGTCCTTGGAGAGGGGGCGGTCCAGGTCCACGTAGAGCCGGACGCGGCCCATCTTCAGGACGTGGGACAGGAGCACCTCGGCGGTGAGCCGGGGCGCGTCCACGTCCCGCTTCTCGAAGTGCTGCGTCGTCCAGGTGAGGACCTTCCGGATGGTCCAGGGCTCGCTGCTCATGCGTTGGAAGAGGCGGGCCGCGGGCCGCCGGTCTGCGCCTTGAGCGCCTCGGCCTGGTAGTAGGTCCGGCAGGCGGTGATGATGTCCTCGATACCACCCGCCATGATGCCCGGCAGGTTGTGCACCGTCAGGCCGATGCGGTGGTCCGTCAGCCGGTCCTGCGGGAAGTTGTAGGTGCGGATCTTCTCGCTGCGGTCGCCGGTGCCCACCTGCGAGCGGCGCGTGGAGTCGCGCTCGGCGCGCTGGCGCTCCTGCTCCATCTCGTAGATCTTCGCGCGGAGCATGCGCAGCGCCATGTTGTAGTTCTTCAGCTGGCTCTTCTCCTGCTGGCACTTCACGACGATGCCCGTGGGCCGGTGGGTGAGGCGCACCGCGGAGTCCGTCGTGTTGACGCTCTGGCCGCCAGCGCCGGTGGAGCGCATGGCCTGCCGGTCGATGTCCGCCTCGTTGATCTTCACGTCCACCTCTTCGGCTTCCGGCATGACGGCCACCGTAATCGTCGAGGTGTGGATGCGGCCCTGCGTCTCGGTGGCCGGCACGCGCTGCACGCGGTGCACGCCGGACTCGTACTTCAGGCTGCTGAAGACGGCGTCGCCGGACAGCGTCACGGTGGCGTCCTTGATGCCGCCCGCGTTGCCCGCGCTCATGTCGAGGATGTCGGACTTCCAGCCCCGCTGATCCGCGTACCGGAGGTACATCTGCATGACCTCCTCGGCGAACAGGGCCGCCTCGTCGCCGCCCGCGCCGGCGCGAATCTCGAGGATGACGTTCTTCTCGTCATTGGGGTCCTTGGGCAGCAGCAGCAGCTTGAGCTTGCTCTCCAGCTCCTCGCGCTGCTCCTTCAGCCCGGGCAGGGCCTCGCGGGCGTAGGCCTTCTCGTCCGCGTCCGAGCTGCCCAGCCAAGCTTCGACCTCGTTGAGGTCGGCCAGGACCTTCCTGTAGTTGCGGAAGGTGTCCACGAGCTTCTCGAGCCCCGCGCGCTCCTTGGAGACCTTCTGGAGTCTCGCCGAGTCGGCGAGCACGTCGGGGTTCGACAGGTCGGCGGTGAGGCGTTCGAACCGGCGCTCGACGTCTTCGAGTTTGTCAATCATCGTCGTTCCGGGGGTATTGCCCCTTTGCCCGCCCTCTGGCAAGGGTGGGCGGAGTCAAGAAAATCCTTGGCTGCTTGGGCGGTCGCATGAAACAAGGGCCGCCCTCACCGCCATTGGCGGTCGGTCTCACATCACTACCCGGAGTCCTTCCACATGCCCGCCCAGAAGGGAAATCGTTCCAAGAAGAAGGTCGCCAACCGCGCCAAGGGTCGGAAGGCCCAGCTGAAGCGCCGCCGCAGCCGCGCCAAGAAGGGCCAGTCCAACAACAAGGTCTGACGCGCTCGCTACTCCCTCCCTCGGGCTTCGGGGGAGGGGGGCGGTCGGGCCCACGGCTCCAGCTCGGGCAGCATCCGCTCCATGCCCTTCGACGAGTCGGCCAGCAGTCGCATGACGTCCTCCGCCTCGGCACCCGTCACGGGCACCGGCTGGAAGGGCAGCTCCGGGAAGCGGTCGGAACGCAGGGGCAGCACCTCACTGGACAGGTAGCCCCCGGGCCCGAAGCGGCCCTTCCACAGCGCGCTGCGCTTGTCGCGCGGGTTCCAGTTCCCCCCGAAGACGAAGTTCCCCAGCGAGTAGATGACGGGCGCGCCCTGGTACAGCTCCATGGCCTGGAGCACGTGGGGGTGGCTGCCCAGCACGCCACTGGCCCCGGCGTCAATCGCCGCGTGGGCCAGCCGCACCTGGTACGGCTCCGGCGTGTAGGTGCCCTCGCGGCCCCAGTGGAAGAAGGGGAGGACGACGTCCGCCTGCTGCTTCGCGGCGAGGATGTCCTCGCGCAGCATCCGCTCCATGACGTCCACGTCGGAGAAGTGGCCGGCGACGCCCGGCGTCGTCTCGGTGGCGTAGACCTGGGGCGGCTCGATGTTGCGCTCGCCGAGGAAGAAGTAGCCCAGCAGGGCCACGCGCACGCCGCCCACGGTGAGGATGGCGGGCCTTCGGGCCTCGGCCAGGTTCCGCCCGGCGCCGAAGTAGGGGATGCGCGCGGCCTCCAGCGTCACCAGCGTGTCCAGCAGGCCCTGGGCGCCCCAGTCCATCAGGTGGTTGTTGGCCAGGCTCACCACGTCCACGCCCCCGGCCACCAGCGAGCCCACCAGCTCCGGCCGCGCGCGGAAGTTGAAGTTCTTGGGCAGCTTCTCGCCCCCCTCGGTGAAGGGGCACTCCAGGTTGACGACGAAGAGGTCCGCCGCGTCGCCCAGGGCCTTCACCTCCTTGAAGCCGTAGGCCAGCAGCTCCTCGCGGGTGCGCCCCTTCTTGAGCTGGTCGTCGAAGTACGTCTGGTGGTTGTGGCCCAGCGTCACGTCCCCGCCCACCACGAGGGTGATGGGGCGGGCGGGCGGCCCGGCGTCCGGGGGGCTGGCGGCCGGGCCAGGGAGGGCGGCCAGGCCCCCGTCGTCGCCCGGGCCGGGCACGCCCGCGTCGCTGGAGCTGGCGGGCGGGGGAGCGCCCTCCGGGCCCCGAGCAGGCCCTGAGGGGGGCTCTGGCGGGACGGGGCGCGGGTGACAGGCGGACAACAGGAGCAGCAGGAGGGCGGCGTGGCGCATGGGCGGGGGGAAACTCTACCTTGCACCCTTGATTGCGCGGCGCGTAGATTGCCCGGCGCTCTCATGGCCCGGGAAAAGGACAACATCGCGCTCTCCGACGAGCACAACACTCGCGGAATCGAGCTGGCGGACCGGGGGTGGCTCGACGAGGCCATCAAGGAGTTCAAGAAGGCCATCGACCTGGACCCGAGCTCCGCCCACGCTCACGACAACCTGGCCACCGTCTACGCGGAGAAGAAGCTCTTCCGCGAGGCGCTGACGGAGTACCTCACCGCCCTGAAGCTGGAGCCGGAGAGCGCCACGGCGCACTACAACCTGGCCTGCTTCCTCTCCACGCACGCCGGGGAGATGGCGGTGGAGGAGTACAAGGAGGCCATCGAGCTGGACCCGGAGTATCCGGACGCGCACCTCAACCTCGGCCTCACCTACGCGGACCAGGGCCGGGTGGAGGAGGCGATGCGCGAGCTGCAGACGGCCATCGAGCTGGACCCGCAGGACGCCTTCCCGCGCCACGAGCTGGCCGCGCTGATGATGGACGAGGGCGACTACCGCTCCGCCATCACCCAGCTGAAGGAAGTGGTGCGCCTGGAGCCGGACAACTTCGAGGCGCAGCTGGATTTGGGCATCTGCTACGCGCAGAAGGGCTTCTACGCGGAGGCCGAGCGCGCGTACGAGCGGGCCCGGGCGCTCAACCCCGAGGACCTGCTGCTCAACTACAACCTGTCGGCGCTGTTCGCGCTGTGGGGCCGGCCCAAGGACGCCGTGCAGTACCTCCAGAAGTCGCTGGCGGCGGACCGGCCGAAGGTCCTCGGGTGGCTGTCCACGGACCCGATGTTCGACGCCCTCAAGGGCGACCCCGACTTCGAAGCGCTCTTCTGAGTCAAAATCCCCATGGGAACCGAATGGATCTTCCTCGGGCTGGCGCTGGTGCTGGTGCTGGCCAACGGCTTCTTCGTGGCGACGGAGTTCGCCATCGTGAAGGTCCGCGCCACGCGGCTGCAGGGTCTGGTGGACGAGGGCGCGCCGGGCGCGGCCCAGGCCATGAAGATGGTGGAGAAGCTGGACGCGTACCTCTCCGCCACGCAGTTCGGCATCACCCTGGCGTCGCTGGGGCTCGGCTGGGTCGGTGAGCCGGCCTTCGCGCGGCTGCTGGAGCCGGTGCTGGCGGGCTTCGTTCCGGAGGGCTCCAGCGCCACCCTGGCGCACACCGTGTCGGTGGTCATCGCCTTCAGCATCATCACCTTCCTGCACATCGTCATCGGAGAGCTGGCGCCCAAGAGCCTGGCCATCCAGCGCGCGGAGGCCACGACGCTCGCCGTCGCGCTGCCGATGCGGCTGTTCTACTTCCTCTTCTATCCGGCCATCGTCCTGCTCAACGGGCTGGCGGCCTGGGTGCTGCGCGTCTTCGGCCTGCACTCGATAGGGGAGTCGCACGAGGCCCACACCGAGGACGAGCTGCTCGTCATCCTGCACAGCTCGGCGCAGGCGGGGGCGATTACGACGGCGCGCGCGGAGCTGCTGGAGCGGGCGCTGGAGATGGCACAGAAGACGGCGCGGCAGGTGATGGTGCCGCGCAACCAGGTGAAGTTCCTGGACGTGGAGGAGCCGCTGGAGAAGTGCGTGGCGGACGCGCGCGCGGCCGGGCACACGTGGCTGCCGGTGTGCCGGGGCAACCTCGACGAAGTCGAGGGCCTGGTGAACGCGAAGGACCTCTTCTTCCTGCTGTCGCGCGGGGAGCTGCGCAGCCTGTCCCAGGTGCAGCGGCCGGTGCTCTTCATCCCGGAGAACGCCACGCTGGAGCAGCTCCTGGCGGAGTTCCGCCGCCGCCGCCGGCAGACGGCGCTGGTGGTGGACGAGCACGGCGGCACGTCCGGGCTCGTCACCATCGCCGACGTGGTGGCCGAGGTGGTGGGCGACGTGGCGGAGCTGGGTCGGCGCATGGATGAAGTGCGCGCGCTGCCGGGCGGCCGCTTCGAGCTGCCGGGGACGTCGCAGCTCGACGACCTCGAGGCACGGCTGGACGTCAACTTCGACCTGGACGAGGACGAGCAGGGCGAGGTGACGACCATCGCCGGCTACCTGATGGCCCGGCTGGGCCGCGTGCCCGAGAAGGGCGACACGCTCAAGCTCGACATGTGGCGCATCGTGGTGGAGGAGGTGGACGGGCCCCGCGTGGTGCGCGTGGTGGTGGAGCCCCAGACGCGCGCCGCGCCCGCGCCGCGTCCGTCCTCGGACTCCGGGGCGGCGTCCTCCGAGACGACCTTGGCGGCGTCTGCCGAGACGCCCTCGGGGGCGTCCCATGGTGACACTCCGCTGGTATCCTCGAAGGAAGATGCATGATGCGGCCCTCCGTGGCGTCATCAAGGGGCGGGCAGGCCCTGTAGTAGGACCGGGATCGCCGCTGCTGGACATGAGGTTTCCGAATGATGCCGATCGCCTCCCCATCGAGAGTCGAGCTGAGCGAACCCCTTGCGCTGCTGCGCTGGTTGGAGAGCGACCCGGTGAGTGTCTCGCTTGGCGCTATCGACCCCATCGAGTTGTGGGGGCTCGTCGCGTTGGCGGCACGTGCGCGGACGGATGGAGAAGCGCCGCTCCGCGTGAACCTGGAGCAGGCGTCGCGCTCCTGCCAGTTCGCACGCGCAGTGGGCTTCGAGGATGTGCTGTCCGGAGCAGGTGGCCTGGCTTCCGCCGCCGCTGAGAGGGGGCGCACTGTCAAGCTTGCACGTATCCAGAGGCACGCTTCCACCGAGCCTCCTTCAGATCAAATCTCCCGCCTGCTCGTTGCCGACCCTGCTCTTGAGGACACACGGCGCACGCTCTACTACGTCCTCAATGAGCTGCTTCGGAACGTCGTACAGCACAGCCAGGATCGCCTCGGCGGCATCGTGGGGGCCCAGCTCAACCGGGGAGGGCGCAACTCGGACCTGCCCATGGTCCAGGTTGCCGTGGTGGACGCAGGTATCGGCATCCCGGTCAGTCTCCAGAGCCGCCACACCTCGCTCGCGGATGCGGGCGCTGCACTTGAGAAGTCCCTGTGGCCGCACATCTCCAGTACGTTCGATGAAGGGGAGACGGGAAGCGCCCAGAATGCGGGCATGGGCCTGTTCTTCATCTCGGAGATGACCAAGCTCGTCGGAGGCAGGCTCGTCATAGCCACGCGAGGCGCGACTCTGACTCTCCAGGGCGATGAGAACTTCGAGGACCCGCACGGCATCCAGAAGGTCCACAAGGGAGTGGGGTACCCGGGGACGTTGGTGGCGTTCGAGATGCCCGTGGATGCAGTGCAGGACTACGACAGCATGATCGAGACCATCCGCGAACGTGCCAGGGAGCGTACCCCCCGAAGAGCCATTCACAAGTGGCTGAGCTTCGAGGCGCCGCCAGCGGGGACTTTCAAGTTCGTGGTACGCTCTACGGGAGTCGAGGACGCCAGGGAGGCGCAGCGGTTCTCGGAGGACCAGCTGATGCCCAGGCTGGTGAAGCGGCAGTCAGTCGCGCTCGACTTCGTGGGCATTCCCACATGCACCCAGAGCTACGTGCATGCGCTGCTGTATGAGGCCCTCCGGCTGGCGTGGGCGCGCAAGACGCCCATCTACATTCTCAACGCCCAGCCCGCCGTGAAGAGCACGCTGGAGTTGCTTGAGAACTACGCACTGGGAGGCTGAGGCCTCCCTTCGACGTCCTCACTCCTTCGGGTCCTTCTTCACCGCCACGGCCTTCTTCATGGCCTTGCCCTTGTTGGGGGCGGCGGCCTTGGCGGGCTCCGGGCGCTCCACCTTGAGCAGCTCCAGGTCCGTGCTGCCGGCGGTCTCCAGCTTGATGATGCCCACGCCGGGGGCGAACCAGATGAAGCTCTCCATGGAGCGCCCCTGGGCGCCGGGCCGGCTGGAGCGCGCGGTGGTGATGTTCTTCACCTTGAGCGCCTTGAAGGTGCCGGCGGCCACCGTCACCTCCTCCTCGCCCACCACCGTGGCCTCCTTGTCGAACGTGGTGGCGATGGTGGGCCGGATGCCCCCCGTCTTGCCCGCGGGCGGCTGGAGCTTCACGGAGAGGCTGTTCTTCCACGTCCCGCCGGGCACCATCGTCGCGGGCGCGGGCACCGCCACGCCTTCCGCGCTCACCACCTGCACGTCCATGCCGGACGCGGAGAGCAGCGTGCCCTCCAGGCCGCCCAGGCCCGTGCGGATGCCCTCCGAGGTACAGGTGGCCTCCGTCTCGCCCTGGCGGTTCTTCAGCTTCACCGCGACGGTGCCCTTGAGCCCTTCGGGCACGGGCGACACGTCCTTGGTGGACAGCTCCATCTGCGAGGACTTGCCTGCCCGGTAGGTGAGCTTGAGGCCGTCCTCCAGTGGGAAGTAGGGGTTGGGACATGCCGACGAGGAAGCAACCGCCGGCATGTCAGACCGGGGTGCTACGTCCGGCGTAGGGGACGCTCCCACGAGGAGCGTCAGGGCAAGAAAGGGCTGGAACGTAGGCAACCTCCAGAAAAAGCAATTGGAAGGTAGGGTGGGGCTCCCACTTTGCAACCCCACGGAACGGATGGCGCAGCGCTCGGCAAGCCCGGTTGAAGGGCAAGCAGCCGAACGTATGGCCACCTGAGGCATGGTCACGCTTGATCGCCCGGTGGGCGACTGGTACTCCTGCCGATCGTTCCGAGGCCGATTTTTCGGCCTCGCGCTCGCTTACCCCCTCGCACTCCGCGCGTCACCCAGGAGCCCGCAGGCATGAGAATCAAGCGGTTGGACATCACCGGCTTCAAGTCGTTCATGGAGCGGAGCGTCTTCACCTTCGACGAGGGCGTGACGGGCATCGTCGGCCCCAACGGCTGCGGCAAGTCGAACGTCGTGGACGCCATCCGCTGGGTGATGGGCGAGCAGAGCGCGAAGAACCTCCGTGGCCGTGGCATGGAGGACGTCATCTTCAACGGCTCGGAGAACAAGCCGCCGCTCTCCATGGCGGAGGTGTCGCTCACCTTCCTCGTGGACGAGACGGATCAGCTCTCGCCGCAGTACCAGGGCTACTCGGAGATCACCGTCACGCGGCGCCTGTTCCGCAACGGGGACTCGGAGTACCTCATCAACAAGACGCTGTGTCGCCTGCTGGACATCACCGAGCTGTTCCTCGGTACGGGCGTCGGCACCAAGGCCTACTCCATCATCGAGCAGGGCCGCGTGGGCCTCATCGTCTCCAGCAAGCCGGAGGACCGGCGCCACCTGCTGGAGGAGGCCGCGGGCGTCACCAAGTACAAGGCGCGCCGCAAGGCCGCCGAGCGGAAGATGGAGGCGACCGACGCCAACCTCCTGCGCGTCACGGACATCACCAACGAGCTGGAGAAGCGGCTCGACGCGCTGTCGCGCCAGGCGAAGAAGGCGGAGAAGTACAAGAAGCTCAAGGCGCGCATGCGGGACATCGACCTGCACGCGGCCAGCCACCGGCACCTGGAGCTCTTGGCGGAGAAGCAGGTCCTCAAGTCCCGCCTGGAGAACCTGGGCACCGAGGAGCGCGAGAGCCTGGACCGGGTGAAGGGCCTGGAGGAGGCAATCACCAAGCGCCGCGCGGAGCTGGACGCCGAGGGCGCCGCCCTGCAGACGCTCGCCGCCGAGGTGCACGCGCTGGAGAGCGCCGTGCAGCGCGACACCCAGGAGCTGACGTACGGCAAGCGCGACCTCGAGGAGACGCGCGCCCGCGTGGCCGGGGCGAGGACGGAGCTGGAGGGGCTCCTGGCGCGCCAGGCGGAGATGGCCGAGGCCATGGCCGCGCGCGAGGCGGAGCTGTCCGGCATCGCCGGCTCGTGGAAGGAGGACGAGGTCGCGATGCAGGTGGCGCAGGAGGAGCTGCGCCGCGTGTCGCACCTGCAGACCGAGGTGGCGATGCGCCTGGAGCAGGAGCGCGCCGGGCTCGTCGCGGTGGCCGGGCGGCTGGCCAACCACGAGAGCAACCTCGTCAACCTGGCCCGCCAGCGCACCGACTTGGAGGCCCGCCGGGCGAAGCTCCAGGCGGAGCTGGAGACGCTGCGCGGCCAGGAGTCGGAGCTGGAGAAGGTGCGCGGCGACGTGGCGAAGCGGGTGGAGGACACCCGGCACCTCGCGGCGGAGCTGGCCGAGCGCAAGGGGCACGAGGAGGAGGCGCTCAGCCGCACCCGCGCCGACTTCACGGAGAACGAAATCCAGGTCATCGCCCTGCGCGAGGAGCTGAGCGACAAGCGCAGCCGCCTGTCGTCCCTGGAGGACATCCAGAAGAACTACGACGGCTTCGACCGGGGCGTGCGCGCCGTCATGATGCGCGCGGGCACCGTGGCCCGCGAGCAGGGCATCTTCGGCCTCGTGGCCGACGTCATCTCCGTCACCCAGCGCTACGAGCGCGCGGTGGAGGCGGCCCTGGGCGAGCGGCTCCAGCACGTCATCGTCGAGAGCCGCGACAAGGGCGTGGAGCTGGTGGAGTACCTCAAGGGCCACGCGGAGGGCCGGGGCAGCTTCCTGCCGGTGCCCGCGCTGGACTCGCTGCCGGCCCCGCTGGAGCCGGACTTCAGCCGCTCCGGCGTGCTGGCCCATGCCCCGCGCGAGGTGACGTGCGAGGACTCCCTGCGGCCGCTGGTGCAGCTGCTGCTCGGGGACGTGGTCATCGTCCAGGACCTGGCCACGGCGCGCGCCTACTCGGACGCGGGCGGGCCGCCGTGCACGCTCGTCACGCTGGACGGCGAGGTGTTCCGCGCGGACGGCACCATCGTCGGCGGTGAGCGCGAGGGCGCGGCGGTGGGCGCGCTCCAGAAGAAGCGCGAAATCGCCGAGCTGGCCGCCGAGGTGGCGCGGGTGGAGGAGCGCTACAACGAAATCCTCACCCGGCACTACACGCTCCAGAAGCAGATGGGGCACACCGAGGGTGTCCTCAAGGGGCTGGCGAAGAACCAGCACGCGGAGGAAGTGAATCTCGCCAGCCAGGAGAAGGACCTGCACAAGGCCGGCGAGGACCTGGCCCGGGTGCGGGAGCGGCTGCGGGCGCTGGAGTCCGAGGACGCGCAGCTGGCGCAGACGCACAGCGGCCTGTCCCACGAGGAGGAGACGAGCCGCGGCGAGGTGGCGCATGGCCAGGCGGACCGCGAGGGCCGCGAGGAGCGCGTGCGGCAGCTGGTGGCGGAGCAGGAGTCCCTGCGCCAGCGCGCGGAGACGGCCAACGCGGACCTGACGGGGCTGCGCATCAAGGTCGCCGCGGGCAGCGAGCGCGGCGAGTCCGCGCGCAAGGAGCTCGACAGCCTGGTGACGCAGCGCCGGGAGATGGAGACCCGCGTCACCCGGCTGCAGGCCACGGTGGTGGAGGGCGGCGCGAAGGTGGAAGAGCTGGAGCGGCGCACCACGGAGACCGAGGGCGGGCTGGCCCAGCGCGCCGGGGAGCACCGGCTGGCCGCGGAGGGGCTGGAGGCCCGCCGCGCCGCGCACGTCACGGCCTCCGCCGAGGTGCGCGAGCAGGACACGGAGTTCCGCGAGCTGCGCGGCCGCGTGGACGAGCTGATGCAGGGCCTGTCGCAAATCTCCCTGCGCGAGCGGGAGATTGCCCTGGAGCTGGAGCACCTGTCGGCCGGCATCCGCGAGCGCCACCAGGTGGAGCTGGCGAACGAGCTGCACCGCTACCACCTGCTGCCCGCGCTCGCCCCGGAGACGGAGGCGGAGCTCAAGGACTTGCGCGCCCAGGTGGAGAAGATGGGGGAGATCAACCTCACCGCCATCGACGAGCACGCGGAGCTGTCCAAGCGCTACGACTTCCTCACCGCGCAGAAGAAGGACCTCCAGGACTCCATCGTCCAGCTCAAGGAGGCCATCCAGCGCATCGACGCCACCAGCCGCGAGCGCTTCAAGCAGACCTTCGACGTGGTGAACGAGAAGTTCCAGGCCATCTTCCCGCGCCTGTTCGGCGGCGGGCGGGCCAGCCTCATCCTCACCAGCGAGGGGCCCAACGCCGAGCCCGGCGTGGAAATCGTCGCCCAGCCGCCCGGCAAGAAGCTGCAGAGCGTGAATCTGCTCTCCGGTGGCGAGAAGGCCCTCACCGCCGTGGGCCTCATCTTCGGCATCTTCCTCATCAAGCCCACGCCCTTCTGCCTCCTGGACGAGGTCGACGCGCCGCTGGATGAGGGCAACGTGGGCCGCTACAACGAGATGGTGAAGGAGATGAGCAAGCAGTCGCAGTTCATCCTCATCACCCACAACAAGCGCACCATGGAGGTCTCCAACACCCTCTACGGCGTCACCATGGAGGAGCCGGGCATCTCCAAGCTCGTCAGCGTCCGCATGCGCGAGTCCGGCGCGGCCAACGACGACAAGGTCACCGCGGCGTAGCGCGGGGGGCGCGGCGGGCCCCGGGCGCACCCCGGGGCACTCCTGAAACACGGAAGGCGCGAGAGCCGGAATCCGGGCTCCCGCGCCTTCGTGCTTTTCAGGCCAGCGTGACGGCTACTTGTAGGACTTCTTCGGGCAGGCCGACTTGTCCTGGGTGGCGATCTTCTGGGCCTCGGTCAGCTCCTTCATCGTCTCGTCCAGGTTCTTCTGGGTGGCGGCCTCGGCGTCCGTCCAGCCCTCGGCGTCCTTGGTCTTCATCTCCTGGGCAATGGCCAGCGCGGCCTGCTCCGTGGCCTGGCGGGCCTGGATGGTCTCCACCACGCGGGCGTCGGCCTTCACCAGGGCGTTGCACTTGCTCTCGAGCTCGTCGAAGAGCTTGTAGTTCTTCGTCTTCTGGTAGCGCTCCACCACCTCGGCGAAGGCCTGCGCCGCGGGGGCGCGGGCGCCGTCGGCCATGGCCGCGTCCGCCGCGCGCTGCGTGCGCACCAGGTCCAGCTGCAGGAAGCGCAGCTCGGACGGCAGGGTGGCCGCCGCGGCCTCCGAGGCCTGCGAGTTGAAGTGGACGAAGCGGTACGCGAAGGTCAGCTCGTCGGTGGACAGCTTCGCCGGCAGCGCGGCCATCTTCTGCTGGAGGCACGCGGACACCTGGTCGCCCTCGGTGCTGCCGGAGGGCTCGAAGGTGACTTCGGCCGGCGTCGCGTTCGTCTTCACCAGCTTCACCTTGGCCGTCAGCGTCGGGGGGACCTTGTCCTTGAAGCTGGCGTAGCAGTCACACCAGGTCGGCAGGCCCAGGCGCACCGCGCCGGTGAAGTCCGAGCCCTCGTTGATGCCGAAGGTGACGGAGTTCAGGCCGCTGGCGGTGTGCTCGAAGGGGATGGTGGCCTCCACCGGCTGCGCGCCCTTGGCGAGCAGCGCCGGCTGGACGGCCGTGTCCACCAGCTTCTGGACGCAGGCGGTGCCCTCGGGGGTGAGGTTCTCCCCGGTGACGGCGTGGGTGGTGGCCTGGTCGGTGACGGTCGTCTTGACGGACACCTTCGTCGTGGGCGCGGGACCCCGGTTCTTCGGGTCCACCAGGCACTCCTGCACCTGCGGGCGCACGGCCAGCAGCGAGCCCAGGACGACGCCCTGGCTCGTCTGGTCCGGCACCGCCGTCTCGCGCGGGAAGCAGGCCACCAGGTCGAACGGGGGCTGGTTGGTGATGCGGACGCGCTCCTCGGTGCTGGTGGGCTGGGTGCCCTGCGCGGCGCCCTCGGTCTTCTGCTGACCGGCACAGGCGGCGGTGAGGACGACGGATGCTACGGCGACACGACGCAACATGCGGTGGTTCTCCCTGGGGTGGGACTGCGAGTCGGGTGGCTCCTACTTCTCCAGGCCCTCGGCGTTCTTCAGGTCCTTGAGACGGAGCCCGTTCTTCTTCAACAGTCGGTAGAGGCTCTGCATGGAAAGCCCGGTGCGCTGCTCGGCGGCCTTCATGTCGAAGCCCACCGTGCGCATCACCTCGGCGAAGTACAAGCGCTCGAAGTCGGCCAGCACCCTGTCCTTCGCCTCGTGGTACGGCAGCGTGGAGACGATGGCGGACACGTCGGTGGCGGGGGCCTGGCCCTCCGCGCGCCGCGAGGGCTGGGCGAGGAAGTCCAGCCAGCTGCTGTTGCCCGTCTCCTCCATGAGGGCGCCGCGCTCGAGCACGTTGCGCAGCTCGCGCACGTTGCCCGGCCAGTCGTAGCCCTCGAAGAGGGCCAGCGTCTGCGGGGTGAGCGTCACGCTGGCGCGCAGCGTCTGGGAGAGCGCCTGGGCCAGCGCGGGCAGGTCCTCGCGCCGGGTGCGCAGGGGCGGCAGGCGCACGCGCGCCACCGCCAGCCGGAAGTAGAGGTCCGCGCGGAAGCGGCCCTGGCGCACGTCCTCCTCCAGGTTGCGGTGCGTGGAGGCGATGACGCGCACGTCCACCGCCACCGGCTGCCCGTCCAGCGACGGCACCTCGCGCGTCTCCAGCACGCGCAGGAGCTTGCCCTGCACGGGCAGCGGCAGCTCGCCCACCTCGTCCAGGAAGAGGGTGCCGCCCCGGGCGGCCTCGAAGACGCCGCGCGCCTCGCGGTCCTCGTTGTCCCCCGCGCGCAGGCCGCCGAACAGCTCCCGCTCGGCCTTCTCCTCGGAGATGAGGTTGCAGTCCACGACCTTGAAGGGGCCGTGCCGCCTGGCCGAGTGCTGGTGCACCGCGCGCGCCGCCAGCTCCTTGCCGGTGCCCGTCTCACCCTCGATGAGCAGGCTCATGTCCTCGCGGGCGATGCGGCGCAGCTCCGTGAAGACCCAGCGCATCTTCTCCGAGGCGCCCACCAGCGCGCCGAAGGACTCGGCGCCCGCCACCTCGATTTCCGTGGGGCGCGGGGCCACCTTCACGGACAGCTTCGTCTTGCCCAGCTCAATCTTGTCCCCGCTGGACAGGTACGCCTGGATGACCTGCCGGCCGTCCAGGAAGGTGCCGTTGCGGCTGCCGGTGTCGCGCAGCAGCAGGCCGCGCGCGCTGCGCTCCACCTCCGCGTGGCGGCGGCTCACCGTGACGTCCGTGAGGACCAGGTCGCTGGCGGGGTCCGAGCCCACGCGGACGAGCCCGTCCTGGGTCGTCACCTTCTTGCCTTTGTCCGGGCCGGCGACCACCTCCACGGTCCACTCGTGGATGGGGATCCGCGTGCTGCGGCCTTCCTGTTCTGTCTGGGCGGTCTGGGTGACCTCGGGCCTGGGTTCCATCATGGGGTCCTCTTTAGGTGCGAGTCGCCCGGGGGGGCAAGCCCGACGCGCGTCCGCGCGCGACTGAAAACATCAGGGCAGCACGAGTGAAACAATCTGCCCAGAGGCTTGTTGCACGCGTGCCTCCGACGGAACAGGAGCCAGGCGCGTCCGGGCGAGGGCCTGCGGCGGGACGGGGCGGCCGTCGAGCGAGAGGACGATGTCTCCCGCCGCCAGCTTCGCGCCCGCGGGGGCTGCGCGGACGTACAGGCCGCCGGGCTTCCGGGCCAGCGTGTCCAGGACGGCGGGCTCCAGGCCGGGGTTGGCGAAGCGCAGGCGCTGCTGGCGCAGCAGCTCCGCGTCCAGGGCGTCCCGTGCCGCCAGCTCCGGCCCCAGCTCCAGCGTCTCCCAGGGCACCCACGCCACGGAGGTGGCCACGGGCGGAGAGGGCGCGCGGGGCGGCTTCAGGGTGCCCGACAGCCCCTTCAGCGCCTCGCGGGTGAGGTCCGCCATCAGCAGGGTGAGCTCCGGCGCCGGGTCCGCGCCCTCGTCCGTGACTTCCGCGAAGGGGTCCGCCGCCGCCTCGCCGGACACCTCCAGCACCACCTGCCGCGTGGCGGGGTGCAGCACCTCCACGGTGCCCAGGTACGTCACCGCCTCCTGGGCGCTCTGGCCCACGGTGCGGCCGCGACTGTCCACCAGTTCACGTTGGCCGGCCTGGACGCGCTTCTCCGCCCGGGGGCGCAGCACCAGCGCGCTGTCCGGGCGCACGCCGTACGCGGCCAGCACGGCGACGGCGTCGCTGGCGGCCCAGGCGTTGTCCTCGTCCGGGCGGTAGACGCGCACCTCGGTGGGGCCGAAGAAGAGGGCCTGCTCCGCCGCCTCGGCCAGGGCCACGTCCACCAGCCGCTGGGACAGCTCCACCGCGCGCCAGGCCGGCGTCTCCCAGCGGAAGCCGAAGGGATAGACGACGACGGCGGACACCGCGAGGTCCGCGGGCACGGAGCGCTTCACCTGGACGGAGGCGCCCTTGCAGGACACGGACAACGACACGGCCGCGAGGGCCAGCAGCGCGGCGGCGCGCGCGAGGAGGGACGGGCCGGGACGAGTCACGGCCCGCCATCCAAGACGAACGCCCCCGAGGAATCCAGAAACCCGCCTGGGGGCGCTCGTGCCGGAGGCTCAGTACCGCGCCGGCGAGTCGCTGGCGGGGAAGGACTCCTTGGACTCCTCGTCCACGATGTCGTCTTCGGCGTTGCCACCGGACTTCACGCTGGCGTTGATCTGGTCCTTCACCGCGCGGGTGGGGACGCTCTTGCCGCCACTGGCGGAGCGCTTGCGGCCGGTGCCGGCCTTCTGGCCGCCGAGCATCCGGCTGCCCAGCAGGTTCTTCGCCCGCTCGGACAGGTTGCGCTGCTCGTCCTGCCAGTCCCGGAAGAACTGGGCGAGCTCCTGGTCGCCGGACTCCTCGGCGTCCCGGATGTACTGCTCACCCACCGAGGTGCCCTTCAGCAGGTGGTACAGCGCGCTGATGAGGTTGTAGTGCTCGTCCCGGGTGCCCGTCTGTTGCTCTTCTCCCGCCATTGCGACCTCCCGCGAAAAGGGTGGTGTGCCTTGGAGGGGAAGCTATGCACGGCGCTCCGAGCATCCGGGCCGGTCGCCTGCCTGCCTGGGCTAGGCCAGCATCGGGTCCAGCTTGCCCTCGGTGTCCAGGCGGGACAGGTCCGAGTAGCCGCCCACGTGCGTGTCGCCGATGAAGATCTGCGGCACGGTGCGCTGGCCGCCGCTCATCTCCACCAGCTGCGCGCGCATGGAGTCGTCCCCGGTGACGTCGACCTCCTGGTAGTCCACACCCTTGCGCTTGAGCAGGTCCTTGGCGCGGACGCAGTACCCACAATAGTTCGTCGTGTAGATCTTCACGGGCTTCACGGGCACTTCCTCCTTGTGTCTTCCAAGTTAAGGGCCGGGCAGGGCCCGCGCCACCTTACCCCGAAAGCACGACGGCCCCCGGCTCCCTGGTGGGAACCGGAGGCCGCCCGAGGGTGCAGTCACCCCGGCGTGGCGCCGGGGTGGGGGCTGCTACATGCCCATGCCGCCCATACCGCCCATGCCGCCCATACCGCCGCCGGCCGGGGCCTCCTTCTCCTCCTTCGGGCGCTCCGCCACCATCGCCTCGGTGGTGAGCATGAGGGAGGCGACCGAGGCCGCGTTCTGCAGCGCGGTGCGGCTCACCTTGGCCGGGTCGATGACGCCGGCGGCGAGCAGGTCCTCGTAGGCGCCGGTGGCCGCGTTGAAGCCGAACGGACCGGTGCTCTCCTTGACCTTGTTCACCACCACGCTGCCCTCCAGGCCGCCGTTGCCGACGATCTGGCGCAGGGGCTCCTCGAGCGCGCGGCGGATGATGTCCACGCCGAACTTCTCACCCGTCGTGAACTGCTGGCCGTCCAGCGCCTTGAGGCACCGGATGAAGGCCACGCCGCCGCCGGGCACCACGCCCTCCTCGACGGCCGCGCGAGTCGCATTGAGCGCGTCCTCCACGCGGGCCTTCTTCTCCTTCATCTCCGTCTCGGTGGCCGCGCCGACGTTGATGACGGCCACGCCGCCGACCAGCTTCGCCAGCCGCTCCTGCAGCTTCTCGCGGTCGTAGTCGCTGGTGGTCTCCTCGATCTGCGCGCGGATCTGCTTCACGCGCGCCTCGATGTCCTTCTGGCTGCCGGCACCGTCGACGATGGTGGTGTTGTCCTTGTCCACCGTGATGCGCTTGGCGCGGCCCAGGTCCTGGAGCGTCAGCGTGTCCAGCTTGATGCCCAGGTCCTCGGCGATCATCTTGCCGCCCGTCAGGGTGGCGATGTCCTCGAGCATGGCCTTGCGGCGGTCACCGAAGCCCGGCGCCTTCACCGCGCACACGTTCAGCACGCCGCGGATCTTGTTCACCACCAGGGTGGCCAGGGCCTCGCCCTCGACCTCCTCGGCGATGATGACGAGCGGCTTGCCGGCGCGCGCCACCTGCTCCAGCACGGGCAGCAGGTCCTTCATCGACGAGATCTTCTTCTCGTGGATGAGGATGAGCGCGTCGTTGAGGACGGCCTCCATGCGCTCCGGGTCCGTCACGAAGTACGGGGAGAGGTAGCCGCGGTCGAACTGCATGCCCTCGACCACGTCCAGGGTGGTCTCCAGGCCCTTGGCCTCCTCCACCGTGATGACGCCCTCCTTGCCGACCTTCTCCATCGCGTCCGCGATGATCTGGCCGATGGTGGAGTCGCCGTTCGCGGAGATGGTGCCGACCTGGGCAATCTCCTTCTTATCCTTCGTCGGCTTCGCCATCTTCTTCAGCTCGGCGACGATGGTGACCACGGCCTTGTCGATGCCGCGCTTGATCTCCATCGGGTTGTGACCCGCGGCGACCAGCTTCGCGCCCTCGCGGAAGATGGCCTGCGCCAGCACGGTGGCCGTCGTGGTGCCGTCACCCGCGACGTCAGACGTCTTGGAGGCGACCTCCTTGACCATCTGCGCGCCCATGTTCTCGAACTTGTTCTCCAGCTCGATTTCCTTGGCGACCGTCACACCGTCCTTGGTGATGGTGGGCGAGCCAAAGCTCTTCTCGATGACCACGTTGCGGCCCTTGGGGCCGAGGGTGACCTTGACCGCGTCAGCCAGGATGTTGACGCCGCGCAGAATGGCCTCGCGCGCGCGCACATCGAACAGAATGTCCTTCGCCATGATTTTGAGTCCTTAGAAAGGGGTGGGAAGGGACGGATTACTTCTCGATCACGCCGAGCACATCCTCCTCACGGAGGATGAGGTGCTCCTCGCCGTCGAGCTTGATCTCGGTGCCCGCGTACTTGCTGAACAGGATGGTGTCGCCGGCCTTGATGTCCATCGGGCGGACCTTGCCGTCCTCCAGCACCTTGCCGTTGCCCGCGGCGATCACCTTGCCCTCGAGGGGCTTCTCCTTCGCCGTGTCGGGGATGAAGAGACCGCCCTTGGTCTTGGTCTCCTCGGCGACGCGCTTGACGATGAGCCGATCCTGCAGGGGACGAATCTTCATGGTCGTTCTCCTTCTATGTGGTGCCCGGCCCGGGGGTACTGCCGGCCGGGACACCGCTTGGGGGTTGATTAGGGCCTTTGACGACCCGCGGCATTAGCACTCGCACCTCGTGAGTGCTAACGCCTAGGCGCCGCGGATAATAACCAGGGAAGTCGACCCGTCAAGCGATGCCGGACCGCCGGCCCGGTTGCTGCCAAATACGCGGCATTCCTATGGTTTTACGGCTCCACCCCACCGTGACGGGAGTTATTCCCCGCCCCCGTCACAGGCCTGCGGATTAGCACTCGGCAGGGGCGAGTGCCAGCGCAAGTGCCTGGAATCATTGACCTTGGCTTTGCGGCGTCCGAGGGCCGTTGGTACCCTTCGGGGTGTCCCCCGGGGGCGCGGTGGCCTTCCGGGAAGGCGGGAGGTGTCAATGAGTGAACTGGTGGCGTCCCTGTCGCTCAAGGAGTTCTTCAAGTCACTCCTGGACGAGGTCATCGGGCGGCAGCGGGTGGTGATTGGCGAGTCGACGGAGTTCTACCTGGTGAATCTGCTGTCGGAGTTCGCGCTGACCGACAAGCTGTTCACCCGCGAGGAGGACGGCCGGAAGGACCGCGAGCCGCTGGCCGTGCTGTACCACCAGGCGCTGCAGCAGGAGCGCCACGAGCGCATCCGCACGCTGCGACGGCTGGGGGACGTGTCCCTGTACACGGCGGGCTTCTTCTCCGGAGCGCTGCAGAGCGGGGCGGTGGGCCCCGACTACTACATCCAGATGGGCGGCACGGCGTACGGGCAGGTGGCGGAGCTGTCCCCGGCGGCCCAGGTGTACCGCGAGCTGCACGACAAGTTCCGGCTGCTGGTGGAGGTGCTGGAGGAGATTGCCGCGCGGGGCATGGTGCAGGCCGGCCCGGCCGGGGCCCTCAAGGTCTACGAGTCCTGGGTGCGCACCGGGAACGACCGGCTGGAGCGCGTGCTGGTGGACGCGGGGATGGTGCCCCTGTCGAAGGGGCAGCTGGCGAACTAGCCGGGCGGCGGGGGGCGCAGGGCGTGGCGTGGCGTCGAGTGGCGTGGCTCGGAGGCGTAAAGATGATCGGTCGCATGCAGGACCACCTGGAGGCCATCTACGGCTTCACGTGCGAGGCAAGGGCCGAGGGCTTCGTGGTGGACACGGAGTCGGCCGTCCAACTGGGCGGCACCGGGCGCGCCGAGGAGGAGCTGCTGGTCCACGAGGCCGGGGACGCGCTGGAGCTGGCGCTGTACCTGTCCCCCGCGCTGCTGGACAGGCTGAAGCCCTATGAAGCCGGCCCCATGGGGTACGTCCTGGACGGCGACCTGGAGGGGTACTGCCAGGTGGCCGAGGGCGTCAGCCACTTCCTCTACGTGGCGCACACGGCGTCGCACGGGCGGACGGTGTCGCTGCTGGAGCTGGAGGCCCAGGCGGAGGTGGACAAGTTCGCCGTCTGCCTGCTGCACCGCTGGGGCGAGGGCGTGGAGGCCTGGGCGGCGGAGCTCTTGCGGCGGCTGTTCGACCGGGTGTCCTACCGGGAGAAGCTCTCCCCCCAGGAGCGTTGGCGGTACGAAGAAGCCAACCGGCTGTCGCGGCGCTTCTGCGCGAGGCTGATGGGGCACGTCGCCGGCAGGCGGCTGGACCGGCTGCTGGGGGACCTGCGCTACGCCTACCGGCTGGGGGCGGAGGCCAAGCTGCGCCATTTCGCGCACGGTGGGTGAGCACCTGCCCGCCCGCTTCGGGTAGGGTGGCCGGGCATGCCACGCGAGGCGTCCGCAGGAGGAGTCGTCATCCGGGAGAGTGCGGGCACCTGGGAGGTGGCCGTCATTCGTCCCCATGGGCGACCCTTGTGGGCGCTCCCGAAGGGGCACGTCGACCCGGGGGAGAGCCCGGAGCAGACGGCGAGCCGCGAGGTGCGCGAGGAGACGGGCCTCACCGCGACGCTCATCGCCCCGCTGGGAGAGATTCGCTACGTCTACCAGTTCCGGGGGCAGCGCATCTTCAAGCGCGTCCACTTCTTCCTCTTCCGCTACCAGGAAGGCGCGCTGGGGCCGCTGCCGGGGCCGCGCGTGGAGGTGGACGAGGTGCGCTGGGTGCCGGTGGGCCAGCTGGTGCCCATGCTCGGCTACAAGGGTGAGAAGGCCGTGGCGTCGCGCGCGGTGCGGTGGCTGCGCTCACAGGGCCTGCTCCCCGAAGCTCCCTCCCCGGTCCGCACGGTGGTCTCCGGGGAGGAAGGCGGCTGAAGTCCCCTGGAGGCTCCGAAGCACTCACGGAGCCCGCGGGGGACCTCAGGACCGGCTCAGGGCTTGCGGGGCTCTTCGGCGGCGTACTTGCCGGAGAGCGCCTCGCGCACGTCCCGGTCGAACTTCACGCGGCCGGTGGCGACCTCGCGCAGGGAGAGCACGGGGGGCTTGTTCTTGGAGATCTCGATGATGGGCCGGGCACCCGCCATCAGCTGACGCGCGCGCTTGGCGGCGAGCAGCACCAGCGCGAACCGGTTGTCCACGCGGGGGAGGCAGTCTTCGACTGTGACGCGAGCCATGGAACGTCCTTCGGAATTCGGTGAAACGACAGGAAGCGACGAAACCTAAAGAGCACCCCCCTCCGAGTCAAGGAAGGACGCACCGGCCGGGCCGCCGGGCGGACAGGCGCTCCCGCCCCGGGTGGGAGGCGCCCGGGTGGGGCGGAGACGGGGTGCGCGCCTGCCCATCCACGTCCACACCCGTCCCGTAGTCCCTTTTGAGACACACGGCCCGCATGTCGCGGGCCACATAAAAAGGGACACGCACATGAGCAGCCATCACGACGAGTACACGGGCGCGGACGCGGGCCAGGACGCGGAGGTCGAGGCCCGGGACGCCCTCGAGCCGCAGCGCAGCAGCGCGGCGTTCCTGCCGGACGACGACCCGGAGGAGGTCGCCATCGCCTGCCGCACGAAGAGCCTGCTGCCGGCCGAGCCGGACATCGTCGCCAGCAAGATCTTCACGCAGCTGAGCTTCCGGACCGCGGTCATCGACCTGCGGCTGGGGCCGAAGGTGACGTTCAACCCCGGCCTCACGCCGCAGGCGTGCGCCATCAGCGCGGATGACGCCCAGCTGTTGCCAGCCCGCTACGTGAACCTGCTCGGCGCCACCCGCGTCGTGCAGCTCCCCGGCCGGCTCCTCTTCCAGCTGGACGTCCAGGACACGAATCGGCCCGGCACGCTGGCCTTCCGGCTCAAGTTCGAGGAGCAGCGCATCCAGCCGAAGCGGGCCGTCATCCTCGCGACGGTGGACCTGCGCCTGCGCACGGTGATGCTCGCGCGCGGCTAGCGTCAGGTGTACCACCAGGCCCAGAGGATGAAGACGGCCTGGAAGGGAAGCCGCAGCCAGAGCAGGGCGGGGTGGAGCTTCTTGAACCGCTCCGGGTTCATCGACATGTAGAGGTTGGCGGGGAACACCGCGACGAACAGCGCGATGAGCCCCCACGCGGCGAGCCGGCTCGTCTGCGGCACCACCAGCAGCACTCCCAGCAGGGCCTCCGCCACACCACTCCAGAACACGAGCGGGCCGTGCCACGGCAGGTACGGCGGCATCATCCGCAGGTAGAACTTCGGGTTGCGGAAGTGATTCAACCCCGCCGCCACCATCAGCAGGGCGAGGACGTACTGCAGGACGAGCTTCACGGTTTCCATGGGGGGACTGACTCCTCCGGCGCCATGCAAGCGCGCGGAGGAGCCCGGGTCCAGCTTTCGAAGCCTACGTCCCGGCGAAGGCCGCGCCGACGATGGCGCGCGCCTCCTGGATGATGGACTGGAGGTGCACCTCGTCGCGGAAGCTCTCCGCGTAGATTTTGTAGACGTCCTCGGTGCCGGAGGGGCGCGCGGCGAACCAGCCGTTCTCCGCCACGACCTTGAGGCCGCCGATGTCCGCGTTGTTGCCGGGCGCGCGGGTGAGTCGCTGGAGGATGGGCTCGCCCGCGAGCGTGGTGGCCTTCACCACGTCCGGGGACAGCTTCTTCAGCGCCGACTTCTGCGCGGGCGTGGCCGGCTGGTCGATGCGCGTGTACAGCGGCGCGCCAAAGCGGGAGGCCAGGTCGCGGTAGTGCTCGCCCGGGTCCTTGCCGGTGCGCGCGAGAATCTCCACGGCCAGCAGGTCCAGGATGATGCCGTCCTTGTCCGTGGTCCACACCGAGCCGTCCCGGCGCAGGAAGGACGCACCGGCGCTCTCCTCGCCGCCGAAGCCCAGCGAGCCGTCCACCAGCCCGTCCACGAACCACTTGAAGCCCACCGGCACCTCGACGACGCGGCGGCCCAGGTCCTTCGCCACGCGGTCGATGAGGCTGCTGCTCACCAGCGTCTTGCCCACCGCCGTGCCGGGCTTCCAGCCGGGCCGGTTGCGGAAGAGGTAGTGGATGGCCACCGCCAGGTAGTGGTTGGGGTTCATCAGCCCCATGCTGCGCGTGACGATGCCGTGCCGGTCCGAGTCCGCGTCGTTGCCGAAGGCGATGTCGTACTGGTCCTTCAGCCGCACCAGGTTCGCCATGGCGTACGGCGACGAGCAGTCCATGCGGATCTTCCCGTCGTGGTCCAGCGGCATGAAACGGAACGTCGGGTCCACCGTGGGGTTCACCACGTGCAGGTTCAGCCCGTACCGCGTGGCGATGGGCTCCCAGTAGTCGACGTTGGAGCCGCCCAGCGGGTCCGCGCCAATCTTCAGCTTCGCGCCGCGCAGCGCCTCCATGTCCACCACGCTGCCCAGGTCCTCCACGTACGGGGTGATGAAGTCGTGGGGCTTCACGGTGGGCGCGGTGCGGGCCCGCTCGTAGGGGATGCGCTTCACGCCCGCGTTGCCGTTGCCGAGCAGCTCGTTGGCGCGGCGCTCGATGCCGGCGGTGACGTTGGTGTCCGCGGGGCCGCCGTTGGGCGGGTTGTACTTGATGCCGCCGTCCTCGGGCGGGTTGTGGGACGGGGTGATGACGATGCCGTCCGCGAGCCCGGAGGTGCGGCCCTGGTTGAAGACGAGGATGGCGTGGGAGATGACGGGCGTGGGCGTGGCGCCGTCGGTGAAGCGCACCTGCACGCCGTTGGCGGCGAGGACTTCGAGCGCGGTGCGCTGCGCCGGCTCGGAGAGGGCGTGCGTGTCCATGCCCAGGTACAGCGGGCCGTCGATGCCCTGCTGCTGGCGGTACTCGCAGACGGCCTGCGTCACCGCGACGATGTGGGCTTCGTTGAAGCTGCGGCGCGCGGAGGAGCCGCGGTGCCCGGACGTGCCGAAGGCGACGCGCTCCTCCGGCACGCGGACGTCAGGCTGCTCCGCGAGGTAACGGGCGCGCAGCTTCTCGGGGTCGATGAGGAGTTCTACCGGGGCGGGCTTGCCAGCGAGAGGGTGGGCCATGGCGCGCCAACATAGGCAGGCCGCCCTCCGGATGGATCTCCGATGTGATGGACCTGTCCTCCGGTACACCCGTCCGGAGGTCCAGGCCTGTGTCGGAAACCACCCCGGCCGGGGCCGTCAGCGGGCCTGGGCCGCGCCCGTGGAGGGGGCGGCGGGCGGGGCCTCCTCCTCGGGGATGTAGAAGGCCCCGGAGCGCGCGGCGAGCGCGGCGGCCGTGAGCAGGCCCACCACCAGCCCGAAGATGACGATGCCCCCGAGCGTCACCCAGTCAGTGACGGTGGCGGGGTGGAGCGTCGTGTTCAGGGCCGCACCGAAGTCGAAGCCCGCGGTGGGGTTGGTGCGCACGGCCTGCATGGCGGCGAGCAGCGCGGTCGTCAGGCCCCCCAGGACGATGCCCGCCACGCCCGCCAGCACGGCGGCGGTGGCCAGGGCGCCCCGGCTCATCGCCCGGCTCGCAGGACGGGCCGCGGGCTCCACGTCGAAGTTGGGGTCCTTCACGCCCAGCGGGACGAAGCGCGCCAGCAGCAGCAGGCCGGGGATGCCGGCCACCATGGTGACCCAGAAGAACTGCTCCCAGCCCAGGGCATGGACGGCGTAGCCACTGATGGGGCCGGCCACCACGCGGGGGATGGAGAAGAGGCTGGAGAGCAGCGCGAACTGGGTGGCGGAGAAGCGCTTCTGCGTCAGCCGCAGCAGCAGCACGGAGAAGGCACCCGTGCCCAGGCCCTGCGTCACCTGCTCGAAGCCGATGGCGGAGTACATCAGCAGCTCGTTGGGCGCCCCGGCGCGCGCCACGAGCACGTAGCCCACGTTGGAGACGATCTGCACCACGCCGAAAATCCAGAGCGCCCGGCCCAGCCCCAGCACCGTGGTCCACGCGCCGCCGATGAGCGTCCCGATGATGGTGCCGAACAGGCCGATGGTGCCCAGCGCCACGCCGCGGTGCAGGGCGCTGTAGCCCATGTCCACCAGGAAGGGCCGCAGCAGCGAGCCGCCCAGGTTGTCCGCCAGCTTGTACGCGAAGACGAAGGCGAGGATCTCCAGCGCCCGGTGCCGGTTGAGGAAGCCCACGAAGGGGTACCAGACGGCATCCTTCAGTGACTTCGGAGGCGGGACGCGCTCCTCGGGCTCCGGGGCGAAGCGGGTGATGAGCAGCAGCGGGATGTAGAGCAGCGCCAGCCCGATGACGACGATGCTCCACGAAATCCGGCCCGCCAGGGTGATGGCCGCCGAGCCGGCGATGAACATGGCCGCCCGGTACAGCGCCACGCGCGCGCCCACCGCGACGCCCTGCTCCTCCTTGCGCAGCACCTCCACCGAGTACGCGTCGATGGCGATGTCCTGTGTGGCCGCGGAGAACGCCACCGCCATGGCGAGCGCGCCCACCACCCACGCCGCCTCCGGGTGGCTGCCCAGGCCCGCCAGCGCCAGGGTGGTGGCGAAGAGGGCCACCTGCGCCAGCGCCATCCAGCCCCGCCGCCGTCCCCAGAAGGGTGGCACGTAGCGGTCCATCAGCGGGGACCAGAGGAACTTGAAGGACCAGGGGGCCTGCGCCAGCGTGACGAGGCCCACGATGCGGATGTCCACGCCGGCGCTGCGCAGCCAGTCGGGAATCGCAATCCAGACCAGGCCCAGGGGCAGACCCGAGGAGAACGAGAGCAGCGTCACCGAAGCGGTCCGCCAGGAGGCCATGGCCAGCGCCAGGCTCTTCAATGTCCCGGGACGCTGGGGGCGCTCCTCGGTCTTCGACCCTTCACTCATGGGCGCGCACTATACCAGTGGCGTTTCAGTCGAAAGGTTTCCGTTCACCCTCGCCTGACCGGCTGCCAGCCCGTTGACAGGGCGAGGCCGCCTACTCGTCCAGCGCGGAGAAGTCCGGGCACGTGCTGCGGTTGCCTTCTGTCGGGTTGAAGAAGTCCCAGCTGCGCGCGAGGAACGTGACGCGGCCCAGCGCGTTCCAGCACTCGGTGTACTTCGCGCCCGTGATGTCCCCGTCCAGCACCAGCAGCGTGCCCGCCCCCCGGCCGTCCGGCGCCCAGCGCGAGGTGAGCTCCACGTCCTCCAGCCGGCCGCCCGCGACGAGGTCCGTGCCCGGCAGCTGGAACTTCATCTCCCCCACGCCGCCCTCCGCCTCGCGGTACGTGTAGCGGGTGGCCTGCACCAGGCCGCCCGCGGGGGTGAACACCATCTCCACCCGGGTGGGCAGGGCCTTCGTCTGGTACACGATGTCCAGCCGGTCGAGGGCCTCCAGGTCGGTCTCGAAGGCCTCCTCCCGCGCCCGCTTCACGTCCAGGCTGATGGCGCCGGTGCCCTTGCGGATGCCCGCGTCCGACTCGAAGTGGCCCGTCAGGAAGGCCCACCAGTCCAGGTCTCCCTCGCCGCGGCGGCGGTACTCCAACCGGTAGTCGAAGCGCAGCGCCTGGCGCTCCATGACGAAGCGCACCTCGAAGTCCCGGTGCTTGTCGTCCCGGAACGGCCCCCACACGCGCCGGTCCGGCTCGCGCGTCGTGGGTGACGCGTTCCGGATGTTCTCCAGCAGCGTCAGCAGCCCGTCCACGCCCGCGTTGAAGTTCCGTCCCGTCTCGTCCGTCTCGGAGGCCAGTTCCGACGCCTCGCCCAGCTTCACCACCAACGCCGCCTTCCGCGTGGTCAGCCCGCCCCCCGCGCGGCCCTCGCTGCTGGGGGGCAGCTTCGCGGCCAGGTCCTCGCGGCGCGGCAGCGCGTTGAGGAACTCCAGGTCGTCGTTGGAGAAGTCGCCGCCGCACGCGGCCGCCGCCAGGCACAGACAGGCCATCGCCAGGTGTCGCATCGCGTGCTCCTTCATGGCTGGTAGGTGAGGAGCGCGCCCAGCTCCCAGTAGCCCAGCGAGCGCTGCTCATCGACGGTGTATTGCAGGTAGTGGACCCGGGCCCGGCCGGTGAGGTGCACGCGCGGCAGCGGCTTCCAGCGCACCCCGCCCACCAGCCCCGGAGAGAACATGGCGAACTTCTGGTCCGGGAACTCCTCGCCCTCGAAGTCGCGCCGCAGCACGAGGTACGCCAGGCGCGCGCCCACGAAGGGCGCCACGCTGCCCTGGGGCCACTCGGAGGTGAGCGTCGTGCCCAGGCTCGTCACCGAGTACCGGTATGCCGGCCCGGACAGCGTGGGCAGCGACAGCACCGCCTGCTTCCCACCCACCGCCACGTCCACGCCCCACACCCAGTCGCGGCGGAAGTAGTCGTGCAGCTGCGCCTCCGCGCCCAGCAAGCCCACGGAGAGGAACAGCGTGTCGCGCGTGGGCGCGTCGAAGAAGGACTGCATGCCGCCGGACAGCCCCACCGTCCACCACGCGCCGCCCTCGCGCGCCGCGCCCTTCACCGGGTCGTCCGAGAAGGGCGCGTCCCGCAGCCGCGCCTCCTCCAGCACCGCCTGCCGCCCGCGAGGCACCTGCACCTCGCCGATGCGCAGCCGGTCCGCGAGCCGGCGCTTCACGCGGTACGTCCCCGGGGCCAGCGCCACGCGGCGCTCGGCGTCCGCCGTCTTGTCCAGCTCCGCCACCACCATGCCGCCCGGGTCCACGAAGTAGTACGTGCCCGCGGGCGCCGGGCCCGGCACCAGCAACCCCTCGCCGCTGGCGCGCAGGTCCGTCAGCACCAGGTCCCCGTTGCCCGCCAGGTCGTAGCTGAACGTCGGGTGCTGCGCGCCCGCGGTGCTGGCCGCCGTGTCCGCCACCGTCCGCGCATACGCATGCGAGTACGCCTCGAACAGCGTCACCCGCCCGTCGCCGCTGCGGTCCGCGTCGCCCAGCAGGCCGCTGGCCAGGTGGTGCGAGAAGTAGCTGCCACGCAGCGCGTCCGACTCCTGCGAGTCCTCGTCCGCCGCGCTGGAGGTGAGGATGACCAGGCCCCGCGCGTCTCGCGCCGCGCCGGCTTCAATCTCGAAGGCCGGGGCCCGCCGCGCGCCCTTCGTCCGCGTCAGTGCGCCGGAGCGGCACGAGTCGAGGATGGCGATGCGGATGTCCGTGGGCGCCTCCGCCAGCCGGCGCTTGAGGTCGTCGAAGTCCAGCCGCGAGTCGCCCAGCCGCAGCGCGCCGTCCTTCGCATGGCCGGAGTAGTAGACGAGCAGCGCGGTGCGCTCGCCGCGCTCCCGGGCCGCGCGGGCGCGCGCCTCCAGGTCCGCCAGCGCCGCGAGGAAGTCCCTCGAGTCCTCGTTCAGCAGCAGCTTCGCGTCCCCCGCGGAGACGCCGCCCAGCCGCTGCAGGAGCGAGTGCATCTTCCGCGCGTCGTCCTGGGCGAAGCGCAGCGGGCGCGTGTCTCCGCCGCCCTCGTCGTTGCCGGCCACCAGCGCGAAGCGGCGCAGCGTGTCGGCGTGCGCGGCCGTCGCCACCAGGGCGAGCGCCACGGCCACGGCTCGGAGGGGGGAGGGCAGGGGGCTCATGGCTTCAGGAGCATCCAGTGCGTCTGTTCACCCGGCACGTCCAGCGGCGCCATCTGCTCCACGTTGCCGTCCGCCGCGAGGAAGGCGCGCCGCGCGGCGTCCACCAGCGACTCCACCGGCACGGGCGCGTCCGACAGCACCAGCACCACCCGCTCGGCGCCGGAGCCGGTGAACTCCCAGCTGCCGGGCAGCCAGTGCAGGTCCGCGCCGGGCTCCACCGGAAGGCTCTCCCCCGACTCCGGGTGCAGGGGCGTGACGTCGCCGATGGCATCCACCGAGAGGGCCGCCACGTAGCGGTGCCCGTCGGCCTGGTAGCCCAGCCTCACCCGCTCGCCCTCCACCAGCTCCTCGGGCCCGTCCTTGCGGGCCTCGCGCTGCGGGCCCGGCCCTCCGCCGATGCGCAGCTCCGCCACCGCGCCACCCTTGATGCCGTTGCGCCCGGGGCTGGGTCCCTCCAGCAGGGGCCGCGCCAGGAAGACCACCAGCACGGAGGCGGCCATGGCCACCGTCGTCGCCACCCAGCGGCGGGGGGGCGTGGTGAAGGCCGTGCCGCGCCGCTGCCGCTGTACCGCGCGCTCCACGCCCGCCTCGAAGCGCTCGAAGGGGATTGCAGCCTCGAAGGCCGCCTGGCCCTGCTCGATTCCGCGCAGCGCGGCGCCGCACACCGTGCAGGAGGCCGTGTGGGCGCGGACGCGGGCGGCCTCGGCGGCGGCCAGCTCCCCGGCGCTCAGGCGGCGCAATGTCCACTCCGACTCGTGCGCGCTCATCGGACCTTCAGCTCCTCTCCGCCCAGCTCGGCGAAGCGCTCCAGCCGCTTGCGGATGGTGGGGACCGAGCGCCCCAGTATCGCCGCCACCTCTTCCAGCGTCATCCCGTCCACGTGGTAGTGGATGACCGCCGCCTGCGTCTCCGTGTCCACCTGCTCCAGCATCCGGCGCACCAGGTCCCGCGTCTCCATCTGCCCCGGGCCTCCGTGCCCTTCCGGCTTCGCCGCCTCGTCCCGCTCGAACCACCGCCGCCAGCCCGCCCGTTCGGAGCGCATCATGTTGAGGCAGTGGTTGGTGGCAATCTTCATCAGCCACGTCAATGGCGAGGACTCCGCGCGGAAGTCCTCGCCCTGGGTGAGGGCGCGGGCGAAGACGTCGTGCATCGCGTCCTCCGCCCGCGTCGGGTCCTTCAGGAGGTAGCGGCAGCGGCTCATCACGCTGCCGCCATACTTCGTGTACAGGTCGCGCAGCAGGGCTCGCCGGTCCCCGGGGCTTCCACCCTGAATCACCTTGAGGACCGGCTGGCTCGTTCCCGTCACGCGCCGCACACTACCGCGAGGGGGCCTACAGCGTGGAGTAGACGGCGGTGCTGAAGGTGCCGCAGGCGCTCACCGCGCCGTACCCCAGGGCCGGGTTGAAGCTGACCGCGAAGTAGGCGCTCAGGAAGTTGCTGTCCCAGCACTCGCTCACCTCGGCCGTGCCGAACAGGTCCCCGCCCGACAGCTTGATGTCCGAGCGGCCCGCACCCGTCGCCTCCCAGCGGCTCTTGATGGCCAGGTTCTCCACGCGCGCGCGGGTGGGGTCGGTGTCGATGTTCTTCTTGATGACGAAGTCCAGCTCGCCTCCGGCGCCCGGGGCCTGCTTGTAGGCGTAGCTCGCGTCCACCCGGCCGTTCTCCACCGCCTCGTCACGCACCTGGCGGAACTCCGCCTGCACCGACGACGCGGCCTGCGCGTCCGTGCGCGAGTAGCGGATCTCCGCGGTGCCCATGTCCTCCTGGTTCTCGCCGGGCAGCGTGCGGCTCTTGTCCCAGTCGATGAGGAACTCGCCGGAGCCATAGCCCTTCACGCGCTCGCCCTCGTCGTCCACCGCGACAGTGTGCGTGCCGGAGAGAATCGCCCTGAAGGCACTGTCCTGCTCGTTCTTGCCCTTGCCCTCCAGCACCCAGGAGTAGCTGTCGTCATCCGTGCGCGTGACGGTCAGCTTCCACGTGGTGGGGCTGAGCGCGTCCGTGTGCGGACCCCACACCGCGACGTCACCCTCGATGGAGGTCGGCGTGTGCTTGACGATTTCCTCGAGGAGGTTGAGCACCCAGAGCGTGCCGCCGTTGACCGTCAGCGCGGCGCCCACGGTGAGCTGGTAGTACTCTGCCTGCTGCCCCTGGCCGTAGAACGCCGTCAGGCCCTGGCCGTTCGGCTTCGGCGACTTCATCTCCACCATCTCCTTGGAGGGCAGGCCCTCGCGGAACGACGCCTCGTCGTTCTTCGCGTTGTCGCAACCGGCGAACACCAGGGCGGCACACAGCAGGCTCTTGCGCAGCATGGTCCTTCTTCCTTTCGGGCAGCCCCCGTGGGGCCGTGCAGCAGCGTGTCTGCCCCCATGGACACAGCCCGGCCGAAAAACAGAAAAGGCGCCTTTTCGGAGGAGGAAAGCTTCGAGAATTCAACGGCTTGGAGGCCGGCTGTCTGCTCTCCAGGCGAATTCAGCCGGCCTTCGCACGGTGGAAATTCCCCGTCCCTACCTTTCGCACATGGAAAAGAGACACCCCAACCATCCCGGGGAGATGGGCACGGACGCGGCGCTGGCGGAGCGCGACCGCGCGCCCGATGAAATCAACGCCCGCGCCCGGGCGATTGGGCTGCTGCACGACGCGGGGGTGCCCTTCGTGGTGGGAGGCGCGTACGCGTACGCCACCTATACCGGCATCTACCGGGACACGAAGGACCTGGACCTCTTCCCGCGCAAGCGTGACGCCCTGCGGGCCCTCGAGGTGCTGGAGCAGGACGGCTGGCGCACCGAGCGCGCGGACGAGGTGTGGCTCTACAAGGCCTACAAGGGCGACTACTTCGTCGACTTCATCTTCTCGTCCGGCAACGGCGTGGCGGTGGTGGACGACGAGTGGTTCAGCAATGCCAAGACGGCCACCATCTTCGGGCACGAGTGCCTTGTGGCACCCGCCGAGGAGATGATCTGGTCCAAGGCGTTCGTGAACGAGCGCGAGCGGTATGACGGCTCGGACGTGAACCACCTGTTCCTGAAGGCGGGGAAGTCCATGGACTGGGAGCGGCTGATGCGCCGCTTCGACCGGTACTGGGAGGTGCTGCTCAGCCACCTGATGATGTTCAGGTTCTCGTACCCATCCGAGCGGGACCTCATCCCGGACTGGGTGATGGCGGAGCTGATGAGCCGCACGCTGCACACCATCCGCGAGGGCCGCTGGGAGGACAAGGTGTGCCGCGGCAACCTCATCTCGCGGGTCAACTACCACGTGGACATCCACCACTGGGGCTTCGGCGACGGACGGGCGTGGGACGAGAGCGAGCGGAAGGAGGGAGGCGAGCGTGGCGAGGGATCCGAGTTCGAAGATTCGGTTGGCGGCAGTCGGTGACCTTCACTGCCGCGAGGACCACCACGGCCGCTTCCGTCAGCTCGTCAAACAGGTGAACGCCACGGCGGACCTGCTCGTGCTGTGCGGGGACCTCACCGACCGCGGGATGATTGAAGAGGGCAAGGTGCTCGCGGAGGAGCTGTCCGCCCTGCGCGTGCCCTGCGCGGCGGTCATGGGCAACCACGACTACGAGCACGGGCAGGCCAAGGAGATCTGCGGCGAGCTGGCCAAGGCGGGCGTCCACATCCTCGACGGGGACCACTTCATCTTCGAGAAGGTGCTGGGCGTCGCGGGGGTGAAGGGCTTTGGCGGCGGCTTCGGGAACGCCACGCTGCAGGCGTTCGGCGAGGCGCAGACGAAGGCCTTCGTGCAGGAGGCCGTCACCGAGTCCCTGAAGCTGGAGGCTGCGCTGAGCCACCTCGACACGGACAAGAAGGTGGTCATCATGCACTACTCCCCGGTGCCGGAGACGCTGGACGGGGAGAACATCGAAATCCGTCCGTTCCTCGGGACGAGCCGGCTGTCGATGCCCATCGACCACTACGGCGCGGAGGCGGTGTTCCACGGCCACGCGCACCACGGCGCGCGCAACGGGAAGACCAAGAGCGGCATCCCCGTCTACAACGTGGCCATGCCCCTGCTGGCGAAGCTCACCCCGGACCAGCGGTACGTGCTCCTGGAGGTGTGACGGCGGCAGCCAGGCCCGGTGGATGAAATCGGAGCTCCGGTGGGGCGTACCCTCCGGGGCATGCTGCGCATCTCCGCCGTTTCGAAGACCTATCCCAACGGCGTGAAGGCGCTCCGGGGCATCGACCTGACCATCGAGCGGGGGCTGTTCGGCCTGCTCGGGCCGAACGGGGCAGGGAAGTCCACCCTCATGCGCATCCTGGCCACGCTCCAGGAGCCGGACGCGGGGCAGCTCACTTTCGACGGCGTGGACGTGCTCGCGGACCCGAGGGCCCACCGCCGGTACCTGGGCTATCTCCCCCAGGACTTCGGCGTGTACCCGGGCGTGTCCGCCGTGGAGCTGCTGGACCACCTGGGCGTGCTCAAGGGCCTGACGAACCGGCGGGAGCGCGAGGCGCAGGTGGAGGCGCTGCTCCACCAGACGAACCTGTACGCGCACCGGAAGAAGGCCGTCAGTGGCTTCTCGGGTGGCATGCGGCAGCGCTTCGGCATCGCCCAGGCGCTGCTGGGGGCGCCGCGCATGCTCATCGTGGACGAGCCCACGGCGGGCCTGGACCCCGAGGAGCGCAACCGGTTCCACAACCTCCTGAGTGAAGTCGGGGAGAACGTCGTGGTGCTCCTGTCGACGCACATCGTCGAGGACGTGCGCCAGCTCTGCCCCAGGATGGCGATTCTCTCGCAGGGCCAGGTGCTGCGAGAGGGAGTCCCCGAGCAGCTCGTCGCCGGACTCGAGGGGCGCGTGTGGCGCAAGACGGTGGAGAAGGCCGACGTCGCCCGCCACAAGGCCGCCATGCAGGTGCTCTCCACGCAGCTCGCAGGCGGGAAGACGGTGCTTCGCGTGTTGTCGGACGGGCCTCCTGGCGAGGGCTTCACCCCGGTGCCTCCGGACCTCGAAGACGTGTACTTCTCCGTGCTCACGGCGGCGGCCTAGGGGGGCACCATGCTCGGCGGGGTGCTTCGCTTCGAGTGGCGCTACCAGACGCGCCAGGTCTCCTTCTGGGTCGCGGCGGCGGCCTTCCTGCTGCTGGGCTTCGTGTTCGTCCAGACGGGCTACGGGCCGGACAACGTCCACGTCAACTCGCCGTACACCATCATGCAGTCGCTGGGGCTGCTGTCCCTGTTCTCCATCTTCGCGCTCAGCCTCTTCTGCGCCAACGCGGCGCTGCGGGACACCGAGCACAAGATGGAGGAGCTCGTCTACGCGACCTCCGTCGGCAAGCTCACGTACCTGTCGAGCCGCTTCGCGGGAGTGCTGCTGGCCTCGCTCGCGATGCTCTGCGTCGCGACGCTGGGATTGTTGGTGGCGCCCCGGGTGGTGACGGTGGACCCGGAGCAGCTCGGGCGCACCGACGTGCTCCGGTATGTCTGGGCGCTCGCGGTGATGGTGCTGCCCAACCTGGTGTTCGCCGCGTCGCTGCTCTTCGCCATCTCCGTGCTGACGCGCAGCGCGCTGGCCAGCTACGTGGGCGCCGTCTTCGTGTACGCGCTGTACATGGTGGGCTCGCTGCTGGGGGACTCGCCGATGATGGCGGGCGCGGCGACGCAGACGCCGGAGGCAATGGCGCGCGCCGCCCTGCTGGACCCGTTCGGCCTGTCGGCGTTCTTCGCGCAGACGCGGTACTGGACCGAGCACGAGCGGAACACCCGCCTGCTCGCCCTGGAGGGCCACTTCCTGCTCAACCGCGCTCTGTGGCTGGGCGTCTCGGCGGCCGTGCTGGGGTTCGTCTACACGCGCTTCGCCTTCCGGGTGGCACGCGGGACGAAGACGGGCCGCGACGACACGGCGGACGCCGCGCCGGTTGCCTCCACGTATCACCCCGTGCCGGGCCGGGCCCTGCCGGGCGCGGTGTCCTGGGCCGCGCTCCGGTCCGCGACGCGGCTGGAGCTGCGGTACGTGCTGCGGAGCGGGGCCTTCCTGGCGCTGCTGGCGCTCTGGCTGCTGGTCATCGGCATGGAGGTCGTGGCCGGCGCCACCCGCGCGGAGTACGGCACCCGCATCTGGCCGACGACGGGCCTGCTGTTCGACAGCATCCAGCAGCCGCTGTCCCTCTTCGGCACGCTGATGCTCCTCTACTACGGCGCCGAGCTCGTCTGGAGGGAGCGGTACTGCCGCATGGACGCGGTCCTCGACGCGACGCCGGCCTCCAGCGCCGTGTTCTATCTGTCCAAGGCCGTGGCGCTGGCCGTGCTGACGGTGCTGCTGACCGTCACGGCCGTGGGGCTCGCGGTGGCGTACCAGCTCGTGCGCGGGTACCACCACCTGGAGCCGGGGCTCTACCTGTCGCTGCTGTACTTCAGCGTCCTGCCCCTGCTGCTGTTCGCCGTGGCCGTGCTGTTCGTCCAGGCACTGAGTCCCAACCGCTACGTGGGGATGTTCCTGGGGCTGCTGCTGGCGCTGCTCGTCCACCAGGGCGACGCCATCGGCCTGGAGCACGGGCTGCTGCGGTACGCGGGTGGGCCCGCGGTGCGGCACTCGGACATGAATGGCTTCGGGACCGTGGCCGCGTCCTTCTCCGCCTTCATGGTGTACTGGAGCGCGTTCGCGAGCCTGCTGGCGCTCGTCACCTGTGGCCTCTGGCGGCGCGGCGTGAGTCCCTCGCTCCGCGCGCGCTTCGCGGCCCTGCCGCGCCAGTGGGGCCGAGGCGGTCAGGTCGGCGCGGCTGCCTGCCTGGGCGTGTTCATGCTGACGGGCGGCTTCATCTTCCACGGCACGAACATGCTGAACACGTACGAGACCGCCGGGCAGCAGGCCGACTGGAAGGCGGACTACGAGCGGGCCTACAAGCAGTACGAGACGCTGGCGCAGCCGAGCGTGGTCGCGGTCAAGGCCGACGTGGACCTGTTCCCCGAGGCGCGGCGCTACCGCGTGGCCGGTACGTATCGGCTGGAGAACCGGACCCCGGAGTCCATCGACACGGTCTGGGTCGCCGTGCGCAGGGATGTGTCGGGCGCCGTGCTGAAGCTGGAGGGCGCGCGGCTGCTCTCCCACGACGCGCGCTTCGGGATGTCCGCGTTCCGGCTGGAGCGCCCGTTGTCACCCGGTGCGCGGACCGAGCTGACCTTCGAGGTCGAGGTGGCGCGGCGAGGCGTCCAGTCCTCGGAGCCGGACACCTCCATCGTAGGGAATGGCTCGTTCATCACGAATCTGGAGGCATTCCCCACCCTCGGCTACCGGAAGACGTACGAGCTGCGCGACGCGCGGGAGCGGCGCGAGCGCGGCCTGCCCGAGCTGCCGCTGACGGCGGTGGCGGAGGATGCGCCGGGGCTGGGGCCCGTGGGCGGACAGGAGCGGGCGTGGGCGACGCTGGACACGACGGTGTCCACGTCCGGGGACCAGGTCGCCGTGGCGCCGGGCAGGCTGCGGAAGGAGTGGCGCGAGCACGGGAGGCGCTACTTCCACTACGTCATGGACCGGCCCATCAACCCGTGGTTCGCGTACGTGTCCGCCCGCTACGCGGTGGAGAAGGTGCGGCACCGAGGCGTGGACGTGGAGGTGTACTTCCACCCCGCGCACGCCTCCAACGTGCAGCGCATCCTCCAGGCCGCGACGCGCTCGCTGGACGCCTTCGGCGAGCAGTTCGGCCCCTATCCGCACGAGCAGCTCCGCATCGTCGAGGTGCCCTCCTACGCGAGCTTCGGCGCGCTGGCGCTGCCCAACACCATCTACTTCCCGGAGCATCGCGGGTTCCTCGCGGACCCGCGCAACCCCGAGGACATCGACCTCGTCACCCGGCGCATCGCGCACGAGGTGGCCCACCAGTGGTGGGGGCACCAGGTCGACCCGGTGGACGGCGCGGGGGCCACGACGCTCAACGAGTCGCTGGCGAAGTACTCCGAGCAGCTGGTGATGCGGGCCGCGTACGGCGAGGCGCCCCTGCGCAGGCTGCTGGGCTACGAACTGGACCGCTACCTCACGGGCAGGACGGGCGAGCAGACCGAGGAGCCGCCGCTCACCGAGGCCAGAGACCAGGCGTACCTCTACTACGCGAAGGGTGCCCTGGTGATGAACGCCCTGCGAGACCTCCTGGGCGAGGCCGCGGTGAACCGGGCGTTGAGCCGGCTGGTGCGCGAGCGGGCCTGGCCGAATGCATCCCCCACGACGCACCACCTGCTGGCCGCGCTGCGGGCCGAGGCCCCGGAAGGACACCACGTGCTCATCGACCAGTGGATGAAGCAGGTGGTCCTCTATGACTTGAAGGTGGAGTCCGCCACGTCCGAGCCGCTGGCCGATGGCCGCTTCCGAGTGACGGCCCGGATTGGCGCGGCGAAGGCGGCGCGGCGAGCCGGCTCGGACCACCCGCTGGACATGGATGAGCAGTTGGACCTCGCCGTGTTCCCCCGGCACCCGGACCGGATGTCCCCGGAGGAGCCCGCGCTGTACGCGGCGAAGCACCGCATCGTCGGCGCTTCCACGGAGGTGTCCGTCGTCGTGAACGAGCGTCCCGAGTACATCGGGGTGGACCCCTTCCTCCTGCGCATCGAGCTGGAGAAGGGGGACAACTTCCGGAAGGTGGTGGAGGCAGGGCGGCCGTAGGACCTCGGGCGTGAGTGGGTTGGTCTAGAGTGCCCGCATGTCCCGCGAAGAGAACACCCGCTATGTCGTAGACACGACCACGCAGCTGACCTCCAAGGTCCTGCTTGGACGCTTCCGCTCACCCAAGGCTCTATTGGGTTTCCTCGGCGGGCTGTGGCTGCTGCTGGTGGTCGTCTTCGTCGTCATGTACAGCCTGCTCCAGGGTGACGGGCGTCCGGCCCCGGAGTCACCCGTCCAGGCGAAGCGCTCCTCCCCGTCACTGCCGAACGGTCTGCTCTTTGTCGGAGTCTTCGCGCTCTCGGTGGGTGGTGCCTTGGGGTTCGGCGCCTGGAAACGGAAGCAGTCCATCCGCGCCTATGCGAAGGGCCTGCGGAGCCCGGAACCGAGCGCCCTGCTCGTGGCCATCGACCAGATGTTCCCCAAGCAGGGCGCCATGGCCGACTTCGAGGTGTTCCGGGTGCAGGCTCGTGCGGTGGCCTGCGTACTGTATGGACAGGTGGAGCCTGCGCGTCGCGAGCTGCGGCAGGTCAGCTGGGAGGGAAAGCCGCCCATCGTCCGCGCCCTCCCGTTGGGAGTCGAGTCGCTCATCCAGTTGCTCTGCACAGGTGAGCACGCCCAGGGGCTCACGCTTGCGCGCGAGGCGCTGGCGATGGTCGACCTTCCCAACGCGTGGCCCGGTGCGAAGCAGGGCCGCGCCTTCTATGAGATCTGTGTTCGCACGGGAGAGTGGCTCACCGGCGAGGCCACGTCCTCCACCCTCAAGGAACTGGAGCTGCACCACCAGGGGACCACCATTCCGGTCATCCGGCTGCTCAGCGCCTGGGGCCTTCGGGTGGCGTACCACCGTGCGGGAGACATGGCCCGCGCCGAAGAGATGCGACGCTTCCTCCAGGAGCAAGCCCCCCACTGTCAGCCGCTCCAGCAACTGCCGGCCTGAGTCCTCAGCCGTCCAGTTGAAGGGTGCGGCACAGGCAGCGGTGAACACGAGCGCGCACAGGAGCGGACTCCGGGAGGACATGCGACGCCAGGCCTGGACGTTCACAGAGCACGCTGGCAACACGGGGCCAGGGGCTCCTGGTGATTCATGCCGCGCTGTGTCATCGTCAAGGCACGAGGCCCTCTTGCTCCCAATCGAAGCGAAGGAAGTCCCGGCCTCCGTGCCGGAAACCCGCGGTGCCGGCTCGCCCCGGGTGGAGTTCGCCATCGGCGTCCTCAACGGCGTGGTGGGGGACTACCTGCACCGGCAGGACAACGGGCTGGCCACGCCGATGGAGCTCATCCACGACGGCCGTCCGCTCCGGCTCGACCGCGAGTCGCTTCAGCGTGCGTACCCCCATTCGCGGGGGCGGCTGACGCTCTGGGTGCACGGGCTGGCCGTCACCGAGGCCGTCTGGGCCTTCCCGGGTGAGCCGTCGGTGACGTACGGCGCGCTTCTGGAGCGCGATCTCGGCTTCACGCCGCTGTACCTCCGCTACAACACGGGCCTGCACATCTCCGACAACGGCGAGTCCCTGGCGCGGCTGTTGGAGGAGCTCGTCGCCGCGTTCCCGGTGCCCGTCGAGGAACTGGTCCTGATGGGCTACAGCATGGGCGGGCTCGTCGTTCGCAGCGCGTGCCACGTCGCGGCCGAGGCAGGCCACACCTGGCTGTCGCGGGTCCGCCGCGCCTTCTACATCGGCGTGCCGCACCTGGGCAGCCCGCTGGAGCGCGTGGGCAACGCCGTCTCGTGGGTGCTGCGCAAGGTCCCCAATGCGTACACGCAGCTCATCGCGGACGTGGTGGACCTGCGCAGCAACGGCGTGAAGGACCTGGGCATGGCCCGCCTGCTGCGAAGGGACTGGGACGGCGCGGCCGTGGACGTGCCCATCCAGAGTCGCTGCCATCCCGTCCCGTTGCTGCCGGGTATCTCGCACCACCTGCTCGTGGGCGCGCTGGCCGCCAGGGAGCGGCACCTGCTCTCCGTGCTGTTCGGAGACGGTGTGGTCCCCCTGGCGAGCGCCTCGGGCAGGGCGGGCCATGTGGACCACGACCTGCGCGTTCCACCCGAGAACGTGCGGGTGCTCACCGGCATCCACCATGTCGCGCTGGCGCACGACGCCCAGTGCTACGCCGGGCTCCGGGCCTGGTTCGAGGAGGCGTCACCATGAAGCGCTGGCGCGGGCTGAAGGCCCTGGTGCAGGACGTGGTGGACCGGGGCGCGACGGCTGTCGAAGGCGTCCACCGGCGCACGTCGGCGGTGCCCTTCCGGTTGCTGCGGCGCATCCGGCCGCTGGAGGCGCCCGTCGGCCGCGTCCAGGCGCTCCATGACCTGGCCCTGTCGACGTCGTACGGGATGGTCCGGCTGGTGAACCGCGTGGTCGGCAAGACGGCGGACGTGGCGCTCGACGTGCTGGAGGCGCGAGCGGGCAGGGCGCGCATCCGCGAGGTGGCGCCTCCCGACGCGCTGCCGCCCTCCACGCCCTGAGCGCAGGTAGCCAGGCAGGCAGGCGGGCAGCGCTCCCCAGGCAGGGTGCTTCCGGTCCCTGCGGTCCGGCCCCACCTTGCTGGGAGGGAGCGAGACCCATGGAGGATGACCCATCCGCCGATCTCGGGGCCGCGAAGGTCCCGCTGGTATCCGCCGAGCGGCAGCAACATGTCCGCCGGGCACCTCGCGGGAAGCGGCCCTCGCTGCTGGCCCGGGGGGACTTCCGGAGCGTGGACGAGCGGATGGCGGCGGGGCGCGCGCTGCGCAAGCGCTGCCCCCGGAGCTCTCACGCGACGTGGAAGCCCTTCCGCGGGCGTGAGCCGCTGGAGCAGCTGCGCCGCTCGGACGCGACGCGGCTGCCGTGGCTGGTGCCGGTGCGCCACGAGCGCATGGCCGAGTCGAGCTTCGCGTTCCTGCGGGGCACGCCCTTCGTCATGGCGCGCGACCTGGCGCACACGCCGGTGAGCGGCCCGCGCTCGCAGCTCTGCGGGGATGCGCACCTGGCGAACTTCGGCCTCTTCGGCACGCCGGAGCGGCGCCTCATCTTCGACCTCAACGACTTCGACGAGACGCTGCCGGGCCCCTTCGAGTGGGACGTGAAGCGGCTGGCCGCGAGCTGTGTCGTGGCGGCGCGGCAGAACGAGCTCGGCAGGGGCTGCGGGAGGAAGGCGGCCCGCCGCGCCGTGAAGGCCTACCGGGAGATGATGCGCGAGCTGTCACATGACGGCCTGCTGGCGGTGTGGTCCCGGGCCGTGGATGCGAAGCAGCTGGTGCGTGACTGCCACGGCCCGGACCGCATCGCGGCGGAGGCCGTGGAGAAGGCCCGCCGTCACACCAGCGCGCACGCGGTGGAGAAGCTCACCGTGGAGCGCGGCGGCCGGCGTCACCTTGCCTACCAGCCTCCGCTGCTCTTCCCGCTGGGCTCGGTGAAGATGGGCATCTCGTCCGCGGAGCTGCGCCGCAGGATGCGGCGGCTGGCCGCGGGCTACCTGGCGTCCCTGGACGGCGCCATGAGAGACCTCTGCCTGCGCTACCAGCAGCGGGAGTGGGGCTTCAAGGTGGTGGGCGTGGGGAGCGTGGGGCTCCAGGCCTACGTGGTGCTGTGCGAGGGCAACGGCGGCGATGACCCGCTGGTGCTCCAGGTGAAGGAGGCGCAGGCCTCCGTGCTGGAGCCGTACCTGGGCCCGAGCGGCTTCCGCAGCGCCGGGGAGCGCGTGGTGGTGGGGCAGCGGCGCATGCAGTCCTTCTCGGACATGTTCCTCGGGTGGACGGAGGTGGAGGGGATGGGCGCCTTCTACGTCCGGCAGCTGCGCGACATGAAGGGCGCGCTGGACGTGGAGAAGATGGAGGCCGACGTGTTCCTCGACTACGCGGAGTCCTGCGGTGCCACGCTGGCCCGCGCCCACGCGCGTACCGGGGACGCCGCCGTCATTGCCGGCTACCTGGGCAGTGGCACCTGCTTCGACGAGGCCCTGGCCGACTTCGCCTGCGCGTACGCGGACCAGGTGGACGAGGACTACGCGCGCTTCATCGAAGCGCAGGTCCGCGAGGCGGACGCGGGCCTTCTGCACTGAGCGGAGTGGCGCTCCCTGGCGGGTTCTTGTTCCGCCTCAGTGCCTGTGACGGGATGCCCGGACACGTTGAAGTCCGTGGAGCATCCGCATGCCAGTGGCCCGGGCGCTGAGCCCCAACGAAGCGGAGTTCGAGTTCTACAACCGCAAGCTGAGCGGCGCCCTGCAGATGCAGCTGTGCCTGCGGCTGGAAGGGCCGCTCACCTTCGAGCTCGTGCAGCGGGCGCTGCGGCTGCTCCAGCAGGAGCACACGCTGCTCCAGGCGCGCATCGCCAGCGTGGACGGTGCCCTGCACTACGAGGTGGACCCCGCGCTGCGACTCCCCGCCAGGCAGGTGGAGCGCACGGAGCCCGAGCAGTGGCGCGCGGTGATTCGCGAGGAGCTGAACGCGTCCCTGGACTCGGCCGAGGGGCTGATGCGCGTCAGCTACATTCCGGCTGGCGCCGGCACGCCGCTGCACGACCTGGTCATCAAGTCGCACCACGGCATCATGGACGCCGCGGCGATGATGCGCGTCTACGGCCGGCTGCTGGAGCTGTGCGGCGAGCTGGCGGCGGGGAGGGAGCCCGCGCCCGTGCCGGCCCGCCCCGTGTCACCGCCCACGACGGAGCTGCTGCCCCTCAAGGGGGTGGCCCTGGCGCTGAAGAAGGCCCGCTTCATGGCGCACATGATGGGGACGCTGCTCACGAAGAAGCCCCGGCCGCTGCCCATCACGGACTTCGCGCCGGTGGACGAGCAGCAGTCCAGCTTCGAGGACCTCCGGGTGCCGGCGGACGTGCTGGCCCCACTGGTGGAGCGGGCTCGTGAGGAGCGCAGCTCCATCACCGCGGCGCTCGCGGCGGCCATGCTGCTCACCATCCGCAAGGGCCTGCCGGGGGAGGGGCCGATGAACCTCGCCTGGCTCTCTCCGCTGAGCTACCGCAACGCCATCCAGTCGGAGTTCGCGGACCCCTCCAACCTGGCCTTCGCGTTCGGCACGGGCATGTTCGTCAACGCGGTGGATGCGCGCAACGGGACGTTCTGGGACCTGGCGCGCGCGACGAAGGCGAACATCGAGGCCGCGCTCGCGAGCCAGCTGCACTACACCACCCCGCACCTGGCGAAGCTGCGGCTGAGCTTCTTCGAGAAGGAGAAGCCGCCGGCCATGGTGCTCTCGTTCTCGAACATGGGCACCTTCCAGGTGGCCGACGCGTTTGGCCCGCTGACGCTCCGGGAGATTCAATTCACGCCAGCCATCCGCGGCTACGGGCCGCTGTGGGTCGTGCACGCGTATACCTACCGGGAGGAGCTGTACCTCCACCTGGGCTTCGCCCAGCCCCTGCTGCGCCCCGAGGCGGCGCGAGCCTGGCTGGACTCGGTGGTCGGCTATCTGAGGGCGTCCCTGGCGAGGTAGCTGTCTACCCACCTGGGCCCGAGCGTACAGGGGGACTTCCGCTCGGCGCCCGGCGTAAATACTTCGTGTGGACACGAGGCGTGGGCGGGATGATGTCAGGGCATCGGAGTAAGCAAGAGTCGAGGACATCCACCACCATGCTGCGTGTGAAGACGTTCATCGCTCAGTCCGGCATCCATGGCACGGGCCTGTTCGCGGCCGAACCCATTCCCAAGGGCACCGTGGTCTGGGGCTTCGACCCGCCCGTGGACCAGCGGTTCACCCCGGAAGACGTGGCGAAGATGCCCCCGGTGATGAAGACCTTCCTGTCGCGCTACGCCTACAGCGACCGGGGCACGCTGGTGCTGTGTGGAGACCATGCGCGCTTCATGAACCACTCGCCCAAGCCGAACTGCGGGAACGACCCGACCCGGCAGTACACGCTCGCCCTCCGTGACATCGAGCAGGGCGAGGAGCTGACGGACGACTACGTCACCATGGAGGACAGCTGGGCGCCGTTCTCCGGCATCATCGAGCCCGAGCGGATGTGAGCCGCGGGGCGGGGCGCGCGAGGATGCGCGGGGCCTCGAGGCCCTACGGAGTCGGCGCCGCCGTGGCGTCGGTCCCACCGTCCGTGACAGCAGGGGAGGGCGGGGCCTCCAGCACGTCCTCGACCTTCGCGGGCAGCTCCACCCAGGTGGCGGACACCTCCAGCACGTCCGCGCTGGAGCCCCGCGCATACACCGTGCCGGGCTTGTCCTTCACCTCATGGCCCAGCCACAGCCGCGCCAGCTCCTTCCCGTCGGCGCCCAGCAGCGCCGCGCCCCGTGACGCGTCGGAGATGCCGTACTTCGCCCAGCTCTTCGGCTTCGGCTCGCCGAAGGCCACGGCCTTGTACGTGTCCAGCGAGCCCAGCAGCGACGCCACCTTGAAGTGCTGCGCCTTGCCGGGCTTCGGTGACTCCACCTCCCACGCGCCGGCGCCGCCGTCCGTGCCGGACACCCTGGCCACGGTGATGGGCTCCGCGCCGCCGCCCGGGTGGAACACCACGCGCCGCACGTCCTCGCGCCGGAAGGCCAGCACCCGCTTGTCCTTCAGCTCCGGCACGCCCACGTCCAGCACCGCCAGCGCGGTCTCCGGCACCTCGCCCAGCAGCGCCTGCGCGCCCTGCTCGCGCAGCGCGTACACCTTGATGGCGCCGTCCTCCGTCACCCTCGACAGGCGCACGCGCACCGGCTCACCCGTGGCCGGGATGAAGCGCGCGTCCACCGCCGGCGCCTCCAGCCCCAGCTTCTTGCGCGTCTCCGGCGAGTCCACCGGGAAGGACAGCGCGTGCTGGTCCTTGAGCGCCGTCAGCAGGTCCGCCACGCGCACCTCGTCCGCGCGCTCCGCCACCGGCTTCACCAGCCTCCACCCCGTGCCGCCCGGGTCTCTCGCGAGCTGGTACGCATTCGTCTTCGCCTTCACCTCGATGCCCTGGAACGACGCCTCCACGAGCGGTCCGAGGAACTCCTTGGCGCGCAGCGCGAAGGTGTCCTTGTCCAGCGACCAGCGCACCGCACCCGGCGCCGCGTACACCTTCGGGTCCCCCTCGCGGCGCACGTACACGGAGCCGTCGAAGGTGTTCTCGATGCCGCCATGCAGCGTCACCGTGCGCTGGCGCGCCGGGTCGTCCGCGCCGCCGCCCTTCGCGTCTGGCACGTACGCCTGCGCCGTCACCGTGAAGACCGGCGTCTTCAGCCCGTACTTCTCCAGATCAGCGTCCGTGGGCGCCTCGTCCACGACGGAGCTGAACCGGGACGAGCCCAGCGTGCTGGCGATGGCCTCCACCGCCGCCTGCTCCGCCCTGGCCGCCACCGGCGCGGTGACCTTCCAGCCGCCGCCCTGCTCGCGCACCAGCTCCGTGGTGCCGCTCGTCGCCTTCACCGTGAGCTTCGTGAAGACGGGGGCCGGCGGGGCTCCGCCGTCCTCTCCGCGCGCCCCCGCCTCGTGGGCGGCGAAGAGCTGCTCGGAGGCCTGCTGCTGCGCGGCCTGCTGCTGCTCGGGCTCGCGCACGCCGTACCACGCGTAGAGGCCCAGGCCCGCCGCCGCGGCGGTGAGGGCCAGCAACGTCACCAGGTTCTTCCGTGCCTGCGTCACTTGTTGCGCCTCGCCAGCCAGATGGCCAGCCCCATGCCCAGCAGCGACAGGGGCAGCAGGTCCGTGGAGACGAAGCGGATGCCGTCCATGGTCGCCTCGTCCAGCTCCAGGGTGGACGTCTCGCGGTCCGGCGGGCGGAAGGTAATCTTCGCCACCTGGTTGGACGCCCACCCCAGCGAGTTCATCACCAGGTTGCGGTTGGGCTCGTGTCCCCAGTTCGGGTCCAGCAGCAGCTCCGAGTCACCCACCACCACCAGTCGCGCCTCGTCGAAGCGCTTGTCCTGCGCGTCCTTCGTGTCTCGGGTGGCGGCGACCACCAGCGTGAGCTGGCCCGTCTTCTCGCCGTCGGAGGGCATGGCGTTCTCCTCCGGCTTCGTCTCCACCCAGCCGTACTGCGAGGTGAGCACCACCGGCTCCACCTTCACGCCCGGCGCCACGCCTCCGCGCAGCGCGGACAGGCTGCGCGGCGTGGGCAGCTCCACGTTCAGGTTGCGCTGCCGCAGCGGCTTGCCAATCTCGTGCTCGCTGTAGAAGGGCGACAGCACGACGTAGGGGTTGCCGCTGTTGAACTGCGCGTCCGCGGCGATGCCGTCATCCACCTGCACGCCGTACTCGGCCAGCAGCGCGTCCAGGCCGTCCTCCAGGCCCGCGTCCGCGAAGTAGAGCATCCGCCCGCCCGCGGCCAGGTACCGCTGGAGCGCCTCCACCTCCGGCTTCACGAACGGCGCCCGCGCCCCCGCGATGACGACCAGCGAGGCGTCCTTGGGCACGTCGGGCATCCCGGCGAGGTTCAACGTCTCCGGGCTGTAGCCCTCCTGCCGGAGCTGTTGAATCAGCTCGGACAGGGTGGCGCCCGGGTCGGTGGGCGACGCCTGGCCCTTCTCCAGCGGCCACTCACCGTGGCCGGTGACGAAGTAGACCTTCTGCGTGCCCACCGCGCTGAGCTTGATGAGCGCGTTGGTCAGCTCCAGCTCGGACAGGGTGTTGAGCGTGGTGTGCGACTCGCTGGCGCCCTCGCCGCGCACCAGCACCACCGTCGTCTGGCCGTCCTTGAGCTGGTACTTCGCGGCCAGGTCCGGGCTGCGGCGCGGGTCCTTGAAGGTGTACTCGAACTTCTCCGGCGCCTCGGTGTGGTAGCGCTGGAACAGCTCCTCCAGCATCCCGTAGTACGTGTGCGTGGGCGGGATGAAGCCGATGGCGCGCACCTTGTCCGTCAGCCCGGCCAGCGTGGCCGTCGTCTGGGGCGCCAGCGTGTAGATCTTCTCCTTCGTCAAATCCCAGCGCTTGTTCTTCTTGAAGGCGATGTAGTTCACCGCCACCAGCCCGCCCAGCACCACCAGCGCGGTGAGCACCGTGCTGGCGAAGAAGAAGCTCGACTTGCGCGAGGCGAACTGGCCGAACTGCTTGTAGTTGGTGGCGAAGTACGCGCCCAGCAGCAGCAGGCCCACGCCCGCCTTCAGGCCGCTGGCCACCAGGCTCCCCGAGGTGACGAACAGGGTGAAGGGGCTCGACAGCAGCAGCAGCAGCCCGAACGCACCCAGCACCTTTCCGACGTTGGTCGCTCTCATGGGGCTCCTCACGCCCAGCGCTGCGCTTCCACCGTGCGGTGGGTGAGCAGCAGGGAGAAGACGATGACCGAGGCGAAGAACACCATCGACTGGATGTCCATCACCCCCTTGAGCATGTTCTGCAACTGCGCGTCGAAGGACAGGTACGCCAGCACCGAGCGCAGCGGCTCCTCCACCGACTGCGCCACGCCCGACAGCAGCATCCACGGCAGCAGCACGGTGAACGTCAGGAACGCGGCCAGCATCTGGCTCTCCGTCAGCGCGGAGATGAACAGCCCCACCGCCATGCAGGTGGCCCCCCACACCAGGAGCCCGCCGTAGCCCAGCAGCACCGTGGACCACTCCAGCGCGGCGCCGGACTCACCCTTGCCGAACGCGGACAGCAGCAGCGGGAAGACGATGGTGAGCCCCAGCGTGGCGGAGATGACGCCCAGGCCGCCCAGGTACTTGCCCAGCACGATTTCGATGGGCCGCACCGGCGCCGTCATCAAGAGCTCGAAGGTCTTGTTGCGCTTCTCCTCGGCGAACAGCCGCATGGAGAGGAAGGGCGCCACGAAGAGGGTGATGATGAGGATGGTGCCCCACAGCTGCACCACCACTCCGTCCGTGAGGTTGCGGTACACGTTGTAGTCGGGCGGCAGCTGCTCCCACCCCATCAGCCGCGCCATGTCCTGCACCTGCTTGAACTTCTGCAGCAGGTCCACGAAGAAGAACGACGACAGCGCCACCATCGCCGTGAAGACCGCGTAGGCCCACGGGGTGGTGAAGTAGATGGACAGCTCCTTGCGGGCAATCGCCAGGGCGGTGCGCATGGATGGTTCCTCCGGGTGCGCCGCTCAGGCGGCGGTCAGCTTGATGAAGACCTCTTCCAGCGACGCGCTCTCCGCCTGGCCGTGGAGGCTGGCCAGCTTGCGGATCTCATCGTAGGCGACGATCTTCCCCTGGTTGATGATGAGCACCTTCTCGCACGTCATCGTCACCTCCGGGAGGATGTGCGTGGAGAGGATGACGGTGTGCTTGCCGGCCAGCCCCTTGATGAGGGCGCGGACCTCCGCGCGCTGCGTGGGGTCCAGCCCTTCCGTGGGCTCGTCCAGGATGAGCACCGGCGGCGAGCCGAGCAGCGCCTGGGCGATGCCGACGCGCTGCTTGTAGCCCTTGGAGAGGTTCTGGATGACGCGGTCCAGCACGTGCGCCACGCCGGTGAGGCCGGCCACCCGCTCCACCTCGTCCCGGATGCCACGGCCGGGCAGACCCTTCAGCGAGGCGACGAACTTGAGGTACCCCCGCACCGTCATCTCCGGGTAGAGCGGCGGCGTCTCCGGCAGGTAGCCGATGCGGCGCTTCACCTCCAGCGGCTGCTCGAAGACGTCGAAGCCGCCCACCCGCGCCACGCCCTCCGAAGGGGGCAGGAAGCCGGTGAGGATCTTCATGGTGGTGGACTTGCCCGCGCCGTTGGGGCCGAGGAAGCCGAGAATCTCTCCCTCCTCGACGGTGAAGGTGAGGTCCTCCACCGCCACGCGGTCCCGGTAGCGCTTGGTGAGGTGCTGTACCTCGATCATCGGCATGGGAAGGCTCCGGTGAGGAAGCGATCAACCAAGGGCCGGGGGCCGTGGAGCGTGATCGCCTGACGGCCTCGGAAAAAGGCGCGCGAATATAAAAGCCGACTCGGGGCTGTCAAGGCGAGTCCTACCCGGGGCGGGGGACACTTGGTCGGCTGGCCGGACTCCTGCATGAATGGCTCCGGCGCGGTTCCCCGGACACGCCAACAGGGGTAGGGAGGCGTTCATGCCAATCGTGGTCCAGAAGTACGGCGGCTCCTCGGTCGCCGACGTGGAGAAGATCCGCAAGGTGGCGCTGCGGGTGAAGGACAAGCGCGACGCGGGCTACCAGGTGGTGGTGGTGGTGAGCGCCATGGGCGACACCACCGACGAGCTGCTGGCGCTGGCCAAGGGCGTGTCGGTGGACCCGCCCCGGCGCGAGCTGGACATGCTGCTGACGTGCGGCGAGCGCATCTCCATGGCGCTGTTGTCCATGGCGCTCCAGGAGATGGGCGTGCCGGCCATCAGCTTCACCGGCAGCCAGAGCGGCATCATCACCAACGACGCGCACTCGCAGGCGCGCATCGTGGAGGTGCGGCCCTACCGCATCCACGACGAGCTGGCGCGGGGGAAGGTGGTCATCGTCGCCGGCTACCAGGGCGTGTCCTACAAGAAGGAAGTGACGACGCTGGGGCGCGGCGGCTCGGACACCACGGCGGTGGCGCTGGCGGCGGCGCTGGACGCGGAGGCGTGTGAAATCTACTCCGACGTGGACGGCGTCTTCAGCGCGGACCCGCGCGTGGTGCCGGACGCGCGCAAGCTGGAGGCGCTGAGCTACGACGAGATGCAGGAGCTGGCGAGCGCGGGCGCCAAGGTGCTCAACGCCCAGGCGGTGGAGTGGGCCAAGGCGCGCGGCATCGCCATCCTCGCGCGCACCGCGCACGGGCAGGGCAGCGGCACGGCGGTGCAGGAGCTGTCGGGCCCGGCGGACAGCCGGGTGAAGGGCGTCACCTGCGAGGCGGAGATGGCGGTGCTCTCCGCCGGTGAGCAGGTGCGGCTGGCGGAGCTGCTGGAGTTCCTGGATGCGCGCGGGGTGCGCGGCCGGACGCTGGGCTTCGACGGACCGCAGGGAGGCGCGAGGCACACGTCCATCGCCGTGCCCCTGGCGGACATCCACGGGGTGGACGCGCTGCGCAAGGACCTGGCCACGCGCTTCGGCGAGGCGGTGGCGTGGCGGGAGGACCAGGGCACCGTCACCGCCGTGGGCGTGGGGCTCAACGCGGACTGGGTGCCGCTGCGGAGGGCGCTGGCGGCGGCGGAGGAGCTGGGGGCGCGGGTGCATGCCGTGCACACCTCGCCCCTGCAGCTGACGTTGCTGGTGGACAAGGCCCACCTGAAGCCGCTGACGGCGCGGGTGCACCGTGAGCTTCTCGGCGGGTAGGCCGGTTCCCTCCCTGGGGCCTTCGGGGGGAGAAATGTTGAGCTCCGTCATCCCGGGTTGGCACAACACTTCCCTCCCTGGGGTTCGTTACTACCCTCCGCCCCTGAACACCGTGGGTGGAGGTCGGGATGGCACGGGGAAGCCGGTGGTGGGGGGTGGCATTGGGGCTGACCCTCCTGGTCGCATGGGGCGGCTGTCAGGAGCCTGCCCCCGAGCCCCCGCGCCCGGACATGGGCGACCGCCACGACACGCCTCCGCTCGAGGATGGGCATGACGGCGGAGACGGCGGCTACCACCCCGGCATCATCGACGCGGGCACCGATGCGGGTGAGCCCGATGCCGGGACGGACCCGGGCGAGCCGGACGCGGGGCCGGGTCCGGTGCCTCCAAGGAACCCGGACGCCATCCGCGAGGAGAACCGTCGCCCGGGGACCACGGCGTGGCAGATCAGCCGCGCCGCGCACAGCCGCGAAATCGAAGGTTACGCGCTGAACACCACGCTGAAGCACGGCGAGACGCTGCGCGTCGCGGTGTCGGTGTCCGAGGTGAAGGACTTCCAGTGGTTCGTGTACCGGATGGGGCACTACGCGGGGAAGGGTGCCCGCGAGGTGGCGCGCGGCGGACCGGTGCGAGGTGGCCGGCAGCCGGAGTGCCCGGCGGACCGGGCCACGGGCGTGGTGGCCTGCGCGTGGGCGCCCACGCTGGAGATTCCCATCAAGGAGGACTGGGTCCGCGGCGTGTACCTGGTGAAGCTGGTGCGCGCGGACAACCACCAGCGCTACGTGCCCTTCGTCGTGCGGGACGCGAATCCCCGCGCGGAGGTGGCGGTGCTCATGCCCACCGCGACGTGGGCCGCGTACAACACGTGGGGTGGCACCAGCCTGTATGACGACAAGGAGCGGGTGATGAAGGAGCACGGCGTCACCCGCGCCTTCCAAGCGTCCTATGACCGGCCCAACTCCCGCGGCCATGGCAGCGGGCACCTGCTGAACGACGACCTGAGCCTCGTGCGGTGGCTGGAGGCGCAGGGCCTGGACGTGGGCTACTTCACCAACGAGGACCTGGACGCGAGCTACGACTTCCTGGCCGGGGCGAAGGCGTTCTTCCTCTCGGGCCACGACGAGTACTGGTCCACGCGCAACCGCGACCACGCGGACCGCGCGCTGGCCGAGGGCCGCTCGCTCATCAACCTGGGGGCGAACCAGGCCTACTGGCACGTGCGGATGGACCCGGCCGCGGACGGGCGGCCCCGCCGCGTCATCACCTGTTACAAGGGCCACGCGAATGACCCGCACCGGGACTCGCGGCGGACGGTGAAGTTCCGCGAGGGGCCGGTGGGCCGGCCGGAGAACGCGCTCTTCGGCGTGCAGTTCTCCAGCCGCTGGCACCAGTTCGGCTTCCCCACCGTCATCTCCGCGCCCAACCACTGGGCGCTGGCGGGCACGGGGCTGAAGGCCGGTGACACCCTGTGGATGGCCAACGGCTACGAGCTGGACCAGGTGGTCGACAACGGCCGCGCGCCCGAGGACGTGGAGGTGCTGGCCGAGTCCCCGGGGCTGTCGCTCCAGGGTGCGTATGGCTTCGGGCACATGGTCATCCGCAAGCAGGGGAGCGCGTACGTGTTCTCCGCGGGCGGCGTCGACTTCGTGCGCACGCTGGCCACCGAGGACATGGCGGACCCGCGCGCCGGGCGCATCGTCGCCAACGTCCTCTACCGGGCGCTGGGGCGGCCGGTGCCGGAGGACCTGGTGGAGTTCCAGCGCAAGAACATGGTGACGGCGCAGGGGCCCTTCTCGCCCGGGGTGCACACGGTGGCGGGGCGGCCCGGGCAGCGGGTCGGCGCGGGGGCTTCCGTGGCCGCGGACGCGCTCGGCGCGCCCGTCGCGGTGGCGGTGCTGCCGGACGGTGGGTGGGCCGTGGCGGATGCGCTGGCCAACGCGGTGAAGCGGGTGGCGCCGGACGGCAGCGTGAAGACGGTGCTGACGCGGCTGAACGGGCCCATGGGCATCGTCGCGGACGCCGCGGGGAACATCTACGTGGCGGACACGGACAACCACGTCATCCGCCGCGTCGACCCCGAGGGCAACGCGGTCGTCTTCGCCGGCTCGACGCCGGGCATGCAGGACGGGCCCGGGACGCAGGCGGCCTTCAACCAGCCCGCGGGCCTGGCGCTCACGCCGGACGGCACCGCGCTGCTGGTGGCGGACATGAACAACGGCGTGGTGCGCCGCGTGGACCTGGTGGCGCCGGGCAACCCGGTGACGACGCTGCAGGGCGCGTGGATGTACCGGCCGTCCGCGGTGGCGGTGTCGGCGGATGGAAGCACGCTGTACGTGGTGGAGACGGGCATGGCCCGCGTGGTGCGCATCCGTGACGGGGTCACGTCGCCGGTGGCGGGCAGCACGCCGGGCTTCCGGGACGGGACGCCGAAGGACGCGCAGTTCCTCCCGTACCTGGGCATCGCCGTGCTGAGGGATGGCTCGCTGGCGGTGTCGGACCCGGGCAACTACCGCGTGCGGCGCATCCTCTTCGACGGCGAGGGCAATGCCCGGACGGTGACGACGATGGCGGGCAGCGGGCGCTACGGCCACGACGACGGGCCGGGGGAGGACGCGGAGCTGGTCCTCCCGGCCGGCCTGACGGTGGGGCCGGACGGCCGCCTCTACGTGGCGGACTCCGGTAACGGGCTGGTGCGCGCTGTCACTCCGTGCGAGCGGCGGTAGCAGCGGCAGCGGGCTGGGGACAGTCGGCCTCCACCGCGCCGAGGTCCGGCGCGGCGCCGCAGTACGGCAGGCCCAGGTCCAGGCCCCTGTCCAGTGCGCCCGGGCCGGGCGTGAAGTCGGTGGTGTCCGCCAGCGCGCTGGCGCTCTCCACCGAGCCGACGTCCCGGCCCGCGGCCTGCCACGTGGCGAGGGGGATGCCCACCCACGAGGTCAGCGGGATGAAGAAGCTGCCCGTCGCGAAGCCCGCGCCCGGCAGGTAGACGTTGGACTCCAGCTTCAGGCCGGGCGCGTGGGAGCCCAGGTTGACCGCGTTGCGGGTGGCGATGAGGTTGTTGCGCACCGCCACGTTGGTGGAGTCGCCACCGGTGCCATGGCCCACCACGAGCGCGAAGCCGTTCGTCCCGGTGATGGTGTTGTGCAGCACGCGCACGTCCACGCCGTTCTCGATGCGGATGGCCGAGCCCTCGGGCGTCTTCAGCCCGTGGATGCGGTTGCGGCGGATGGAGACGTTGGTGGGCGGCGCATTCTCGCGGTTGCCGCCCACGGCGATGCCCAGCGCGGCGTTCGAGATGTCGTTGTCCTCCACGGTGACGTTCTTCGCGGAGTAGTGCACCACCAGGGCCTCGCCCCGGGACGTGGAGGACTTCGCGAAGCCGTGCATGCGGTTGCCGCGCACGATGACGTCGTGGCACGTCTTGATGTCCACGGCATTCTCGCGGTTGTCGTACAGGTGGTTGCCCTCGATGAGGACCCCCTTCGCGGGCGTGGCGCTGCTGAAGCCCTCGGGCCCGAGGCACTGCACGGAGTCACCCGAGTTGTCGTGGATGTCGTTGCCGCGCACGGTGATGTCCCGCGACGTGGGGGCGATGACCACGCCATGCGAGTCGTCACTGCCGCGCGCGAAGTGGTGGATGTGGTTGTCCCGGATGGTGACGCCCGTGGCGCCGGCATCGGTGCTGATGCCGCTGCCGAAGGAGCCGTGGTGCAGGTCGTTGCGCGCGAGCACCGTGCCCTGGGTGTTGCCGGAGAACGTCACGGCGACCTGGCGCTGGCCGCGCACGTCGAACTCGAAGCCTTCGATGAGCCAGTGGGGCCGCTGCACGCGCACCATGAACCAGCCGCTGGAGGTGGGCACCAGCTTCGGCTTGCCCTCGCCGCGCAGGGTGATGGGGGCGGTGGCGGTGCCGGCGCGCACGCTGGCGTCGAGCTCCAGCTTCTCCGCGTAGGTGCCCTGCTGGACGCGGACGATTTCTCCCGGGCCCACGAGGGTGAGCGCCTTGGAGATGGTGCGCAGCGGCTTGTGCTGCGTACCCGGGGCGGTGTCGCTGCCGGTGGGGCTGACGAACCACTCGCGCGTGTACTTCGGGGGCGCGGGCTCCTCGACAGGCGGCGGCGCGGGCTGGGGCGTGGGCGGCGGCGTCGGCGCGGGCTGCTCCGCGATGGGCGGCTCCCCGGACGCTGGCCGCGGTGAGGGCTCCTCCGGAGTGGGCATGGAGGGCACTCCGGGGCGGGAGGGGAGGGGATGAGCACCGGTGGCCGGAGCGGGCTCCTTGTAGCTCCCGTTACAGGCGAGGCCTCCCACGGACATGAGTCCGATGAGGCTCAGGCTGCGCAGCGTGGACATGGGGGTCGGCTCCTGAGGGGGATTGAGCCAGCCGAGAACGTCCGAGGGGGCGAGCGCTATTCTGGTTGCTTCCGCTGCCCGTGCTCTCGTGGAGCAGGCGACCGGGCTTCACGAGCGTTTCGGCTCGGAGCACGACGGCCGCCGGGGCTTCGCATTCAGCGGAGCGCGCGGCGGTGACTGGCTATCACGGCAGGCGGGGTGCGCGGAACGGGCGGTGTGCCCGGCTGCTCGTGGGGCAGGGGGCCTGCGCGCGACCTTCGGTGTCGTGAAGCGAGGGACGGAGGTTGGGGCAGGGGGCCTGCTTGCGACCTCCTGACATGCGTTGGCGCACGGAGGTCGGGCTGAGACGCCCGCGGAGCGCTCCGTGCGCGCGCTGCTTCAGGGCAGCAGGCCGGGGATGCTGCCGCCGGGGCGCGGCTCGAGGCGGTACCGGATGGCACCGGGGTTCAGCAGGCACGACAGCGGCACGGGCGCGGGGAGGATGGCGCCATGCGGTGGGGCGTTGCACGGTGACGGCGCCACCGGGGCGCCCCAGGCGAACGGAGACAGCGGATGGCCGGACGGCCTCAGGCGCTCAGCGTCCTCGTCGAGGCCCTGTGTCCCGGGTTCGTCGTAGGGAAGCGCCTCGCTCATGCGTGCGCCGGAGGGTGGGGGCGTGTCCGGTGTGGCGAAGGCGATGCCCTCGGGAATGGGCTCCGAGGCGGCGCCGGGCTGGATGATCTACTCGATGCGTTCGGCGCTCTCGTCGCGTTCCTCGCGCCTGCTCGTGGCGCAGGCGCCGAGGAACATCACGGCCACCGCGCATGTACACAGGCGTCCGCGCGAGGAACGGCTGCGTCCGTTGACCATCACGGCTTCCTGCTCGGGCATCGCGCGGACTCCTCTCTCCACACGGTTCGTCTGGCGCCCTTCGTTCGCAATGTCCGGGAGGGTGCCGTCGCGAGACTCCAGGGGAAGGCAGGCGAGGGGACGTGGCCCGCGGCCCACGTCCAGGGCAGCGGCTGCCGACATCGCCTGGCGCATCTCTACGTCATGGCCTCCCGAGCGTGTCGAGGATGCGCCGTCGCGTGTCCTCCGTCCGCCGCGACGCTGGGGCGGAACGCGCCAGCAGGCCGACGAGGTTGAACAGGTCGAACACCTCCGCCGCGCGCCGCCAGCCCTCGGCGAGACGCCCTCCGTAGGCCCGGTAGTTGGAGGCGAAGGACTCCACGAACGGCTCGGGAGGGCTCCAGCGCAGCAGCTGGCCGACGTCCATGAGCGCGGGGCCCGCGTAGGCGAACTCCCAGTCGAGGACCAGCGGGATGCCCGCCTGGGTGTCATGGAGGTTGGAGGCCTTGAAGTCTCCATGGAGCAGCACGGGGGCGCTGGCATGCGCGCGGAGCATCTCCTCGTGCCGCGCGACGAAGCCCGAGAGCGGGGTGAACAGCTCCGCGCGCAGGACGGGGTCCAGCGTGTCGAGCTGGGTGCGCAGGTGGTCGTGGAAGGCGTCGAACACCTCGGTGAAGGGCGTGACGACGGACAGGTCCGAGCCGAGGAACCCGGCTTGGGGAAAGGCGCGTGCGTGGACCTCCGCCAGCGCGCGCCCGAGGACGGCGCCATGCCCGGCCGAGCCCTGCAGCGGCACGTGGGGGACGTACTCCAGCAGCAGGAAGTCCTCGCCCGCCGAGAGCACCGCCGGCACCCGGAAGGACTTCCACCCGAGGCCGAGCAGCGCCTGCTCCTTGCGGAGGGCTTCCCGGTCGCGGCGGTAGATGCGCAGCACCCGCTCCGAGCCGAGCCGCACGTTGAGGTTGGCCTGGCCTCCCGTCAGCAGCTCCCAGGGCTCATCGGTGGGGCCGATGCGCCGGAGAATCTCTTCGGGGTCGAACGCGCGCAGCTCCGCCCTCCGCTCCCACTCGCGCTCAGGATTGGGCAAAGGCTCCGGTGTGCTCACGGCGTGGACGACCGCGTGCTGTCGCGAATCCACGCCAGGTAGGGCGCATGGCCGTCGGCGACGTCGACCCGGAGGACCTCGGGCACCTGGTAGGGGTGCAGCTCGACGATGCGGGCGCGCAGGGGCTCGAAGAGGGCGGTGCGCGTCTTGAGGAGCAGCAGCACCTCGGCCTCGTCCTGGACCTGTCCCTCCCAGCGGTAGATGGAGCGCAGGCCGGGGACGATGTTGCCGCACGCGGCGAGCTGCTCCTCCACCAGCGTGCGCGCCAGCTCGGCGGCCTTGTCGGCGGAAGGGGCGGTGACGAAGACGAGGATGACGTCGGTCATTGAGGCGGCCCGGAAACGGGTAAGGCGCTCACCCGAGGTTCCACGCGAGGCCTACCGCCCCGCGCTGCGCATTCCGCCCGGCGAGTGGTGCAGGGGCGAGTCCATCTCCTGCCGCGTGCGGCGCCGGTCCGGCGTGTCGCGAGGCAGCTCCACGAAGGTGCACATCTCGCACAGCCGGCTGTAGATGCGCTCACCCACGCGCTCACGCAGCAGCTCCGCCTCGCGCGCCGCGCTGCGCGCGTCCTCCGTCGTGCGGTAGCCCGAGGGCGCCGGTGCGCGCTGGGCCTTCTTCTCCGGCTCCAGCGAGTAGTTCGTCGCGAAGAGCGTGGTGCGGCCCGCGTTGTAGCGGCGGGCGATGAGCTCATCGAGCGTCTCCATCTCGAACGGGCTGCCGCGTCCCTTGCCCAGCTCGTCGATGGCCAGCACCTCCACGTCCGACAGGGGGCCGATGATCTCCCCGCCGCTCTTGCCGTCCTGGAAGCCGCGGCGGATCTGCGCGTACAGCAGGGAGATCTCCACGTACCGGGCGCGGACGCCCACCTCCAGCACCAGGTGCGCGAGGGTGGCGGCCATCAGGTGCGTCTTCCCCGTGCCCACCGGGCCGCTCAGGACGAAGCCCTTCGCCGGGCCGCCCTTCGCGTCCATGCCGCCCTTCACGTACTGGTGCGCGAAGCCCATGGCCACGCCGCGGCCGCGGTCCTGCGCCTCGTTGAAGGCCCGGTAGTTGTCGAAGCTCGAGTGGGCCACCACTCCGGGCAGCCCCACCTCGTTGAAGAGCGACACGCGCCTGCGCCGCCGCGTGCACACGCACGGCTCCATCACCTCGTAGCGCCGGGGGCCCACCTTCTGGCTGAACATCCCCTCGCGCTCCACCAGCACGTGCCCGCGTCCACCGCACACGGTGCAGCTCTCCACGCACACGCACGCCCGCGCCTGGGCCAGGTCCCCACGTCTCTCGAGCACGTAGGTCCGCCCGGAGCACACGCCACACGCCTCACCCGTCGCCTTCGCAGCCATGTCGCGCATCGCCATAACAGAGCCTTCCTGAGCCCGTCAGCCAACTGAACGGGCGAGCAGGCCTGCCTCCCTCTCAGCCTTCCTTCACGCCCAACCGCCGCCTCACCGCCGCCAACACCCGGAAGCGCCTCGACACCCGCCGCGCCCGCGCCGACATCACCTGCTGCTCCGTGCCCGCCGCCAGCGCGTCGCGCCACAGCGCACGCCGCTCCTCGAAGGGCAGCGCCCTCAAGAGCCCCAGCAGCACCAGCGCCTCCTGGTCATCCAGGGCCGCCGGCTCCGTGGGGACATGTGCGAGGACCGTCACCATCAGCCGCCGCACCCGGGGGGCCAGCGCCTCCTCCCGCCCCGCCAGGTCATCCAGGGCCGCGCACAGGCGCGCATGTCGTGTCTCCTCCCACGTGCGGACCCGCTTTCGCCGCGCGTGCGGCTCCGGGGCAGTCGCGCCGGCCGCCAGCTCGCGGTACTTCCTGATCTCCGCCTCCACCTGCCGCCGGCATGAGCGGAGCGAGCGCAGCACCGGCTCTCCGGGCCGCGCGTCCCACAGCGCCTTCTCCGCCGAGCGGGAGATGCCGCGCGCCACCACTTCGAAGGGAACTCCCTCCTGGGCCCAGGTCGTCAAAAGCTCCGTGTCCAGCGCCGACAGCATCAACCCCGCGCCACGCACCGCGAGGAAGTAGTCCTGGACCAGCTCTTCGAAGCTGGCGCTCTCGGGGAGGAGACTCATGATCCGACACGCACTCCAGTGCAGGGCAGCCGAGCAGCCGGCCGTCTGCCCTCCCATACCCGCTGGGTCCGACAAGGCAACTCCGCAGCCGCCATTTTCACAGCGCCTCTGGAAGATTTCCGGCTTGCTTTCCGCAGAGGGAGCAGGCGGCCAGTCAGGGTTGACCCGTCGCGCTGAAACCGCGCATAGTGAAGCCCCCCGAATGGAAATTCCCGAAGATTCCCGGATACTTGCCTACCAAGCAGGCAACCGGGGACGCCGGTCCCCCTCCCTTAGGAAGACCATGCGCCGTTCGCTACTCGTCTGCCTCGTGCTCCTGGCGTCGGTTTCCGCCGCCCAGGAAAAGAAAGCCACGCGCGATGCCGATCTCGGCCGGAAGTCCGCCACTGCGGTGGACAAGTCCCTGGCTGGCGACATCACCCGTGAAAAGAAGAAGGAAGAGGTCGCACCCGCCCTCCAGTACGACCAGTTCCGGCTGGGCGTGGAGCTGCAGGTGGCCTCCAAGCGCCGCGAGCAGATCCAGTCGCTGAAGAAGATCATCTCGCTGTCGCCGGATCCGCGAGAGACCCCCAGCCTCCTGTTCCGCCTGGGCGAGTTCTACTGGGAGGAGTCGAAGTTCTTCTTCTTCGAGGCCAACCGGAAGGACGACGAGCTGCTCAAGGCAATGAACGCCAACGACGCCATGGCCCAGCAGCGCGCCAAGGCGGAGAAGGCGGAGCTGGTCGCCAAGCAGAAGGAGTACGGCAAGCTCGCGGTGGAGCAGTACACGAAGATCGTCCAGGAGTTCCCGAAGTTCGAGCGCTCCGACGAGGTGCTCTTCTTCCTCGGCCAGTACCTGATGGAGGACGGCCAGGACCGCAAGGCGCTGGTGGCCTTCAAGCGCCTCATCGAGAAGTTCCCGACGTCCAAGTTCATCCCCGACGCGTACCTGGCCTTCGGCGAGCACTACTTCAACAACTCCAAGGGCAAGCGCCCGGAGCTGGAGAAGGCGCTCGTCGCGTACAAGAAGGCCGCCGAGTTCCCCGAGAGTCAGGTGTACGCCTTCGCCCTCTACAAGCAGGGCTGGTGCCACTACAACATGGGGGACTACGAGGCCGCGAAGGACAAGTTCAAGACGGTGGTGCTCTACGGCGAGCTGGCCGGCGCCAACGCGGTGGAGAAGGACGGCGGCAAGAGCGGCAAGAGCTCGCTGGTGCGCGAGGCGCGCACCGACTACGTGCGCGCGTACGCCCACCAGGGTGACGTGGCGCAGGCCCGCGCGGACTTCGGCAAGGTGGCCACCAACCCGGAAGACCGCTTCACGATGATGAAGCAGCTGGCCAACCTGTACTACGGGGACGGCAAGGACCGCGAAGCGGCGATCACCTTCAACGCCCTCATCAAGGAGAAGCCGCTGTCGCCCGAGGCGCCCGGCTTCCAGGGGAAGATCGTCGACTGCATCCTCCGCATGGGCAACAAGGAGCGCACCGTGGCCCAGGTGCGCCGGCTCGTGAAGATCATGAAGGAGGTCGAGGGCTCCGGCGTCATCAAGGACGACAAGGACAAGAAGCTGCTGGCGGAGGCGAAGGAGCTGTCCGAGCGCACCCTGTCCAACCTGGCGGTCACCTGGCACAACGAGGGCAAGAAGACGCGCAACGAGGAGACGTTCAAGTACGCGGACGCCGTGTACAGCGACTACCTCACGCTCTTCCCGGAGAACCCCAAGGCGTACGACCTGCGCTTCTTCTGGGCCGAGCTCCTCAACGACAACCTGCAGAACTACGACAAGGCCGCCGCCAACTACACGCTCGTCGTCCTGCAGGACGCGAAGGTGCTGGAGGCCAAGGACGACAAGGGCAAGGCGAAGCCGGGCAAGCCGGGCAAGTGGCTGCAGAACGCCGCCTACAACGCGGTGCTCGCCTATGACGAAGTCGTCAAGGCCGGCGAGGCGCGCGGCGAGGGCAAGAGCGAGGCGGTGGGCTCGGACATCACCAAGAAGGCCGCCATCCCCACGCTGAAGAAGGCGCTGCTCGACGCGTGCGAGCGCTACCTGAAGTACGTGCCCAAGGGCGACAAGCGGGTGGAGATCGCCTTCAAGGCGGCCAACATCTACTACCGCCACAACCACTTCGACGAGGCGGTGCTGCGCTTCAGCGAGATTGCGCTCGGCTACCCCGACTACAAGTTCGAGAACGGCGAGCGCGCGTCGGAGATCGCCGCCAACCTCATCCTCGACTCGTACAACCTGCTGCAGGACTTCGCGAAGGTGAACGAGTGGGCGCGGCGCTTCTACGCCAACGACAAGCTGGCGGTGGGCAAGTTCCGCGACGACCTGGCGAAGCTCATCGAGCAGTCGTCCTTCAAGCTCGTCAGCCAGCTGGAGGAGAAGAAGGAGTTCGAGAAGGCCGCCGAGGCGTACCTTGCCTTCGTGAAGGACTTCCCCCAGACGGAGCTGGCGGACCTGGCGCTCTACAATGCGTCCGTCGACTACTACAAGGGCAAGATGCTCGATAAGGCCATCGACGTCCGCAAGCGCCTGTTCGCGCAGTACCCGCGGTCCAAGTACGTGCCGGACTCCATCTACGCCAACGCGGAGGCGCTGGAGGCCATCGGTGACTTCGAGGACGCGGCGAGCACCTACGAGGCCTACGTGCGCGGCTACGAGCGCAGCGTGACGGAGAAGGGCGCCGGCAAGCCGCGCGCGAAGAAGGGCGGGGACGACAAGCCCGCCGTCCCGCAGAAGTGGGAGGAGTCCAAGGCCCAGGTGGCGCTGTTCAACGCGGCGACCTACCGCGCGGGCCTGGGGCAGACGAAGGCGGCGCTGCGCAACCGCGAGCGCTACCTGGAGCTGTGGCCCAAGGCGAAGGACGCGGATGAGATCCGCATGTCCATCATCGACCTGACGGGCAAGAGCGGCGCGGCGATGAAGGCCATCAAGATGCTCGAGGAGTACGAGCGCGACAACATGCGCTCGGCGAGCAAGTTCCTCACCGCCGAAGGCCGCATCATCGACCTGTACAGGAAGATGAACAAGTCGCGCGACGTGACGCGCATGTACAAGCGCGTCTACGACCACTTCGAGCAGCTGCCGCGCCGCGTGCAGACCACGCTGGAGAAGCCGGCGCTGGGCCCCGCCGCCCAGGCGCAGTTCCTGGCGGTGGAGCTGGACTGGCAGGAGTACAAGCGGCTGAAGCTGTACTGGGGCGCTCCGCCGTCGCCGGACCGCTTCCGCGCCAGCATCCAGGACAAGAGCCGCGCGCTGCAGGTGGTGGAGAAGAAGTACGTGCAGACGGTGGCTCTGGGCGCGCCCGAGCCGGCCATCTGCGCGCTGCACCGCATCGGCCTGGCGTATGACCACTTCGCCGACCGCGTCATCAATGCCCCCATGCCGCGCGGCCTGGACGAAGAAGCGCAGCAGGCGCTGAAGGACGAGTTCGCCAACCAGGCCCAGCCGCTCAAGGACAAGGCGACCGAGGCGTTCGCCGCCACGGTGGCCAAGAGCCGCGAGCTGGACGTGTACAACGACTGCGCCGCGGAGAGCCTGAAGATGCTGCGCACCACCTACCAGCCCGACCGCTTCCCGGACATGCCGGAGGAGAAGGTGGCGCTGAAGGGCAAGGAGCAGATCATCGGCGGGGACCTGCTGGCCGCCATCCAGGACGTGCCGCCGCCGGCGCCCAAGGCCACGGGCGAGGCGCAGAAGGCGAAGTCGGAGGCGCTGAAAGAGGACCTGACGGACCTCACCGCCCAGCTCCGCTCGCAGACCGAGACCCAGGTGGACACCAAGCCCGCCGCTTCCAAGGATGGCACCGCGCCCGCGAAGCAGGCCGGGGCCGACGAGGAGCCGGAGGACTTCCTCTAATGAACCGGACGAATCGCACCATGCGCCTGTTCCCCCTTCTGGCGGCCGTATCGCTTGTCGCCGCCGGCTGCTCCGGCTCCAAGGCCGCCGGCCCCAGCGGCCCGGCGAAGCCGCCCACGGCCCAGACGACGACCGGCAAGGAGCCGGCGGCGCCGCCCATCTCCAACACGGCCAAGGCCCGCTTCGAGGACGCCGTGAAGGCGTTCGACGCGCAGAAGAAGGCCAAGGCCTTCGACTACCCGTCGCTGGAGCGCAAGTTCAAGCTGGCCCTGGAGTCGGACGCCAACCTGGCGGAGGCCGACTACAACCTGGGCGTCATCGCCGAGCGCCAGGGCAAGGCCACCGAGGCCCGCGCCCACTACAAGAACGCGCTCACCAAGAAGCCCTCGCTGCGCCAGGCCGCGGAGAACCTCGCGGTGATGGAGCAGAACGCCGGCAACGTGGCCGGCGCGGTGGCCCTCTACCAGGAGGTGCTGCAGCGCTACCCGGACGACGCCCAGTCGCGCGCGCGCCTGGCGGAGATCTACCGGCAGACCGGCGACCACGACAAGGCGATGGAGTTCGCCCGGGGCGCGCTGATGAGGGACCCGGTGTCCACCACCGCGCTGAAGGTGATGATCCGCAGCTACCTGGACCGCAAGCAGCTGGCCATGGCGAAGCTGGTGGCGCTGCGCGGCGTGAAGCTGGACGCGGCGGACCCGGAGCTGCACCACGCCGTGGGCCTCATCCTCCAGCGCGAGGGCAACAAGGACGAGGCGCGGCTGGCCTTCAAGAAGGCGCTCGAGGTGCGTGACGACTACGTGCCCTCGCACGTGGCGCTGGCGCAGCTGTCGCTGGACGCCGAGGACTACCCCGGCGCCGAGGAGCACCTGCGCCGCATCCTCCAGGCGGACGGGAAGAACGCCATCGCCCACCTCAACCTGGGCATCGCCTACAAGGGCCAGGGCCAGTTCGACAAGGCCATGCAGGAGTACGACGAGGCGGAGAAGCTGGACGGAGAGCTGGCCGCCGTCCACCTCAACCGCGCCGTCATCCTCCACAAGGTGAAGGACGCCCCCGAGCGCGCCGTGGAGCTGTACAAGAAGTACATCGCCATGGCCGGTGGGGATGTCGCCCTGTCCGCCGAGTCGCCCGTCTTCAACCTGCTGCGCGAGGCGGAGGCCATCGTCAACGCCAAGCGCGAGGCGAAGCACGCCGAGGAGCAGGCCAAGCAGATGGAGGCGCTGCAGAAGCAGCAGCAGGCGCAGATGCAGGCCGCGGAGAAGAAGGCCGCCCCGGCCCCGCAGCCCGGCGGCGCCGTGACGCCCGCGTCCTCCACCGGCACCGCCCCCCAGGCCACTCCGGCTGGCGGCGCGGCGCCCCAGGCTCCGGCCGCCCCGGCGGGTGGGGCCCCTGAAAAGAAGAATGCAGGCACGGCGGATCCGGCGGAGCCGGAAGACGACCTGCTGTGAAAGCGGTGTTGCCCACGGGTGCCTTCGCGCTGGCGGGGCCTCGGGGGATGATGCGAACCTTGCGCCTTCCCCTTATTGGGGGAGGCGGTGTGGCACGGGCCCGACGGGGCCCTCGTGGGAGGCAGTGATGCGGAAGGCGCTGATGCTGTGCGCGATGTTCTCGGTGGCTCCGGCCCTTGCCCAGGACGACGCGGCGAAGTCGGAGGGCGGTGGTGGGGGCGGGGAGGGCAATGTGCGCTACTCCAAGACGACCAACATCGACTTCGAGGACGACACCATCGAGGGTGACCTCACGAAGCCGGACGGCGAGTACATCGAAGCCCGCGACAAGGTGAAGCACTCGAACCTCATCCGCATCCGCGAGGACTTCGAGGACAAGGTGATGCAGTCCGTGGGGGAGCTGTAGGCGTCGTCGCATTGGCGGGAACCCGCCGGCGCGAGCGTTGTCTGTAGCCAACACCCACCTTACGTAGGAGCCCTCATGGCCGTTCCCCTGACACTCAAGGTCTTCAAGGGCGACTCGCTGGTCGCCTCAAAGGACTACGAGCGCGACATCATCAAGATTGGTCGTCTCTCTTCCGCGCACCTGTGCCTGGAGGACGAGAAGGTCAGTCGGATCCACTCCGTCATCGAAGTCGCCACCGACGGCGCCATGTCCATCATCGACATGGGCAGCGTCGAGGGCACGTACGTCAACGGCAAGCGGGTCAACAAGGGACAGCTGTCCTTTGGTGACGAGATCCGCGTGGGTGGCACCACCATCCGCCTGGAGAACCCGGCCGCGGTGGCCGCGGTGAACCTGGCCGTCGCCGTCGCCGGTACGGACGAGACGACGGACAAGAACCCGGTGCTGGGCGCTTCTTCGCCCGCGGCCGGGCTGGCGCAGGCCGCGGGGGCCATGACGCCTCCCGCCGATGCCGTGGCCGAGGGCGCGCTGGACGCGTCGTTCGCCGCCACCCAGCAGAACGCGGTGGCGCCCGCCGCCGAGCCGGCCGTGGCCGCTCCGGTGGAGGCCGCGCCGCGCGTGCGCACGGTGCGCAAGACGAAGTCCAACGGGCCGCAGGGCGTGGGCCTGCGCTTCGCGTGGGGTGACCAGCGCGTGGGCGAGTTCTTCATCCCTCCCGGGGCGAAGCGCTCGTTCACCGTGGGCAGCACCGCGGGCGTGGACTTCATCATGGGCGACTCGCGGCTGGGCGCGCCGAAGTTCGAGGTGCTGCGCGCCGACGGGCAGGCCTACTCCGTGCGCTTCACGGGGAAGATGAAGGGCGAGCTGCACCGCAAGGGCGAGACGCGGGACCTCAAGGCGGTCATCGAGTCCGGCAAGGCCTCGCACGAGGGTGACGCGTACACGCTGACGCTGGAGGCCGACGACTTCTTCTGGGTCGACCTGGGCGGCGTCTCGCTGGAGGTCGCCTTCCAGCCCGTGCCCAAGCGCGTCGTGGCGCCGCTGGGCGAGACGCTGGACTACACGGCGCTCAACATCTTCCTGGTGATGTTCTTCCTGGCGACCGCGTTCGTCATCACCGCGCTCAACCGCACGGGTGAGGGCGACGAGTACTCGGACGAGCTGTCCGCCAACCAGGCCCGCATCGCCAAGCTCATCATCAAGCCGCCGGAGACGCAGAAGAACAAGTTCCTCGAGCGCCTCAACCAGCAGAAGGAGGCGAAGAAGAGCGGCGAGATGGCGGCCAAGAGCCGCGGTGACGAGGGTCAGATGGGCAAGAAGGATTCGCCCAAGACCAACAACCGCACCGCGCCCAAGGGCGACCCGAACAAGAAGGACGAGGCCCGCGCGCTGACCGCGAAGATCTTCGGCGGCGGCAAGGGCGGCATCTCCACCGTCTTCGGCAAGGCCGGCCTGGGCGGCGACCTGAAGAACGCCATGGGCAACATGTTCGGCGCCAAGGCGGGTGACTCTGGCGGCTTCGGCGGCCTGGGCCTGCGTGGCTCCGGCGGTGGCGGCGGCGGCACGGGTGACACCGTCGGCATCGGCGGCATCGGCACCAAGGGCCGTGGCGGCGGCACCGGCGCCTACGGCAATGGCGTGGGCGTGCTCGGCGGCAAGCAGAGCGTCGACGTCGGCATCACCTCGTCGGACCCGGAGGTCATGGGCTCGCTGGACAAGGAGCTCATCCGCAAGGTCATCCACATGAACCGCGGGCAGATCCGCTACTGCTACGAGAGCCTGCTCAACCGCTTCCCGAAGCTGGGAGGCAAGGTGGCGGTGAAGTTCGTCATCACCGCGACGGGCTCCGTGGCGACGTCCTCGGTGGCCCAGTCCACCGCGGGCAACGCGGACCTGGAGACGTGCGTGGCGGGCCGTGTGCGCACCTGGAAGTTCCCCGAGCCCAAGGGTGGTGGCGTGGTCGTCGTCACCTATCCGTTCATCTTCAAGCAGGCCGGCGAGTAACGTCGGGCTGTCACTCAGTTTCCGCGGGTGGGCCGAGAAGCCGGCCCGCCCGCGGTGTTTCCTCCGGCTCCCGTCCCCCACGGGGGCCGCGCCAACGTCAGGACCGCATGAAAGCCCTCGCCCCCCTTGCCCTGTGCGCCGTGTTCGTCCTCCCCATGGTCGCGAGCGCTCAGCAGCCCACCCCCGCCAACACCGGGGACCGCCCCGCAGTCACGTTCGATGAAATCGAGCGGGGCCTGTACTTCGCCGTACTGGGTGGCCCGCTGTTCGTCACCAACCCGCCGGCCCCCGAGGGCACGCCGCGGCCGTTCTCCGCCGGCCCCATGGCGCAGGTCGAGGTGGGCGTGGACCTGAGCGAGCGCCTGTCCGTGGGCCTGTTCATCATGGGCTCCAGCATCCGCACGAGCGCCGACTACGTGGGCAACTCAGGCGGCGCGGTGTCCGGTGACTTCTCGTCGATGGTCCCCGGCGCGGTGCTGCGCGCCCGGGTGTACGGCCTGGCCGACAGCCAGGAAGTGAAGCGCACGTGGTTCTACGTCCGCGCTGGCGCGGGTTATGCGATGTTCTCGCCGAAGCGTCTCCTCCCCGAATCCGACATTCTTGTGTTTGCCGGGCCCGGAGTGGAGTACTACACAAGGCTGCGCCACTTTTCCGTGGGGCTCGAGGTGACGGGGAACTACCTCGTTTCCGGAGGCTCGCTCGGGTTCGCGGTGGCGCCGAACATTCGCTACGCGTTCTAGCGGGAGAAAGACGTGCCTCAGGAGAATGGAAGCGGTGGGCCGCGCCCCGGTGGTGGGCGTGGTCGTGACGGGGGTGCGCCGGGCCAGGGTCCGCGCCGTGAGGGTCCGGGTGGTGGCTTCGGCGGCGGAGGTTTTGGCGGCCGGGGTGGTCCGGGCGGTCCTGGAGGAAGAGACGGAGGCCGAGGGCGGGGTGACGGCCGCGGGCGCAGGGACCGTGACGAGGGCCCTGTCGGCCCCGGTCAGCGCGTCATCGCCGAACTGAGCACCCTGGAGAAGGCGCTCTCCAAGATGGACTTCGCCGCCGAGCGGGGGCCGCTGCAGGCCATCGTCCGCTCGCTGCGTCCCATGCGCCTGAAGTCCCTGGATGACCTGGACCTGAACACCAAGGGTCGCCTCATCACCACGATGCTGCGCGTGCAGCGGCAGCCCAAGCCGCCCGCGCCCGACGCCGCTGCTCCCGCCGAGGCTGCTGCTCCGGCGGAGGACGCTGCGCCCGCGGAGGCTCCGGCCGAGGCTGCTCCGACGGAAGGTGCTCCGGCGGAGGGTGCCGAGCCGACGGAAGGCGCGGCCCCGGCCGAGGGTGCTGCTCCGGCGGCTCCCGCGGCTCCGGCCGTGGACCCCGCGAAGGAGAAGTTCGACGCCTGGACGGAGGTCATGTTCCTGGTGGGCCAGGTCTGGCGCGCGGCGGGCGACCGCGAGCGCGCTGAGACGGCCTTCACCGCCAGCGGCCGCCAGCCGGGTCCTGAAGTCGAGGAGCCCGCGGCGGCTCCGAGGGAGGAGCGCCAGGCGCGGGGTGACCGTCCCGAGCGGGGCCCGCGTCCCGAGCGTGGGGCGCGTCCCGAGCGCGGTGAGCGTGGCGACCGTCCCGAGCGGGGCCCTCGTCCGGAGCGTGGCCCGCGTCCCGAGCGCGGTGAGCGCCCGGAGCGGGGCCCCCGTCCCGAGCGGGGCGAGCGTCCGCCGATGCCCGAGCTGACGGGCACCTGGGAGGAGCAGGCGAAGCAGCTCGAGGGCATGGGCCGCACGCGTGACGCGGCCCGGATGTACGAGCGCAACAGCAGCTTCGCGGAGGCCGCGCGCCTGTTCGAGGCGGGCGGAGACCTCAAGAGCGCCCTGCGCAACGCCCTGTCCGGTGGCAACAACGACGTGGCCCGCCGGCTGGTGGGCACGCTGCCCCCGGACCAGCTCGCGCCCACGCTGGAGAAGGCCGGCGCCTACGAGCTCCTCATGGAGCACTACGTGGGCAAGGGCGACTTCGAGAACGTCGCCCGGCTGTACGAGCGTGCCCGCCAGTTCGACCAGGCGGCGCTCGCGTACGAGCGTGCCGGCAAGCTCACCCTGGCGCGCAAGTCGTACGAGCGCTCCCGGGACATGGCCAGCGCCAACCGCATCCGCGGCCTGGAGGTCAAAGGCCTGGTGGAGCGCGGGGACCGGCTCGGTGCCGCCACCCTGCTGGTGGCGGTGGGCCAGCGCCGCGAGGCCGTGGAGGTGCTCAGCCCGCTGCCTCCGCCCAAGGCCTTCCACTTCATGCAGCGCCTGAAGCTGGAGGACGAGGCGAAGGAGCTGGCCCAGCGTGAGCTGGCCCGCGCCGAGGCGGAGCAGAAGCCGGCCGGCCGTGCCCGGTGGCTGGAGCTGCTCGGCGACACCGCCGCCGCGGCGGAGGCGTGGGAGGGTGCCGGCCGCAAGGACAAGGCGCTCCCGCTGCACGAGAAGCTCGGCAACGTGGCTCGCGCCGCCCAGCTCGCGGAGGAGCTGCAGCAGCGCGAGAAGGCCGTCGCCCTCTACACCCAGCTCGGCGACACCGCCGGCCTGGAGCGGGCGAACGCCCTGCCGGAGACGCCCACCGTGGCGCCGGCCCCGGCAGACCCGGCCGACGCGGAGGGTGGCGAGGGTGGCGAGACGCCTCCGAACGCTCCCTCGGCTGGGTAGCAAGAAAGCCAATGATTCCCGCCGTTTGGCGGGTTTTGCATGATTGCTCGGGGGCGCTTGTGACCGGTAGAGTCCGGTCGCTGGCGCCCCCGCTGCGTTCCATTTCACCCCCAAGGTCCGCCTCCCCATGCAACAGCCGACTCCCCCGCGACCCACGCTGCGCGTGTCCGACGACCGGACTTTCGTGGAAGCAGAAGCCGCTCTCGAGAAAGCCGGCCGCGTGGAAGAGCTGATCCGCCTCTACGAAGGGCGCTCTCGCGACGTGCCCTCGGACGAGGCCGTGCGCCTGCTGTGCCGTGCGGCGGAGCTCGCGCACGAGCGTCAGCGCAACGCGCCCCGCGCCGAGGAGCTGCTCAAGCGCGCGCTGCTCGTCGCCAAGGACCCGCTGCCGGCGCTGCGCGGCCTCAAGCGACTGCACGAGGCGCGACAGGACTCGGCCGCGCTGGCCGACGTGCTGGAGCGGCTGGGCGCCGCCACGCAGGGCGAGGAGGGCGCGGGCCACTACCTCAAGGCGGCGGACCTCTACGAGCAGAAGCTGTTCCGCCGCGACAGGGCGGTGCTGTGCCTGCAGCGCTCCGCGCGGGCGAAGCCGGACCGGGCCGTCTTCCGGCGCGTGCGCCAGTTGCTCTTGTCCGAGCAGCTCTTCCAGCCGGCCTTCGAGGCGCTGGAGCGCGAGCGCGAGGCGCTGGGCGACGCGGGCATGGCCGAGGAGTACGCGGCCCTGGCGGAGCGATTGGTGGACGACCCCACCGAGCACGCGCTGGCGCACAGGGTGCTGGACGTGGCGCGGGCGATTGAGCCGCAGAACGCGCGCCTGGAGAAGGCGACGCGCGCGCTGCAGCGCTTCGAGCACACGTGGAGAGACCGCGTGCGCATGCTGCGCAGCATGTCGCTGGAGGAGCGCGACAGGAAGAGCGCGGCCCGCCTGTCACTGCTCGTGGCGAAGCTGTTCGCCTGGTACGACTCGGGCGCCACGGGCAAGGTGAAGGAGGCGTTGGACCGCTGCTTCCTGCTGTGGCCGGGCATGCCCGAGGGCCTCGCCCTCATCGAGAAGCTGGCGGAGCGCGCCGGCGGCGACTTCGCTCCGGCCATTGCCCAGATTGAGGCCATGGCGGGCGAGGTGAAGGACCGCGCCGCGCAGGTGGACCTGTGGCTGCGCGTGGGCACGCTGCGGCTGGGCAAGCTGAACGACGCGGAGGGCGCGCTGGCGGCCTTCGAGAAGGCGGTGGCGGCGGACCCGTCCCGCGCGGACGCGGCCAGCCTCACCGCGGAGCAGTTCCTGGAGAAGGGGCGCGCCGCGGACGCGGTGGCGGTGCTGGAGCGCTACCTGGGCACGGTGAAGGACAAGTCGGGGCAGGCCGCCATGCGGCTGCGCCTGGCGGAGCTGTGCCTGACGCAGCTGAAGGACCCGGCGGCAGCGCGCACGCACCTGGAGGCGGCGCTGAAGCTGGACGCCTCCCAAGCTCTGGCGGCCTTCCAGCTGGCGCGGCTGCTGGCGGAGGACGACGAGCTGGAGGCGGTGGTGCCGCTGCTGGACCTGGCGCTGCTGGCGCCGCGTCCGCGCGCCGAGCGGGTGGCCTTCTGCGAGGCGCTCGCGCTGATGTTCGAGGAGAAGGACGACGCGCGCGGCGCCTTCGAGGTGCTGGCGCGGGCGCTGGAGCTGGACCCCGGGCGGCCGCTGCTGCTCGGCTCGGTGGTGGAGCAGGCGCAGAAGGCGCAGGCGCAGCCCGCGCTGGCGCTGGCGCTGCAGCGCGCCGCGCAGGCGGCTCCGGTGGCCGAGGTGGCGGCGACGCTGTGGCGGCAGCTGGCGCAGCTGCTCCAGGGCCCCCTGGCGGACCCGTCGCGCGCGGAGGCCGCGTGGCGCGAGGTGCTGGCGCGCGTGCCGGGTGACGCGGCGGCGGCGGAGGCCGTGAAGTCGCTGCAGTCGGCCGCGGCGCAGGCGGATGACCCGGCGGCCCGCCTGGAGGCGGAGGTGTCCCGGCGCGAGGCGGCCGGTGCGGCGCCCGAGGAGCTGGAGCCGCTGGTGCGGCAGCTGGTGCAGCTGGCGCCCGAGGATGCGTCGGCGGTGCAGCGGCTGCAGGCTTTGTGCGTGGCGCTGTCGAAGTTCGACGAGGCGGCGGCGCTGGCCGGCCGGCTGGCGGGGCTGGCGGAGACGCAGCTCGAGCGCAACGAGTGGACCGCGCGGCAGGCGAAGCTGTACGCGGAGCGGCTGGGCCGTCAGGAGGATGCGACGGACCTCTTCCTCGGCCTGCTGGCGGAGAACGTCTCCACCGGCGTGGTGGTGGGCGGCCTGGAGCGGCTCGCTTCCGCGGGCCTGCGCACGGTGGAGGTGACCGAGGCGCTGGCGGCGCACTACGGCCGCACCGGCGACCACCAGCGGCAGGTGGCGGCGCTGCAGCAGCAGCTGGAGGCCACGACCGAGGCGGCCGCGCGCAAGCGCCTCCTCGCGCTGCTGGCCAGCATCCACGAGAAGCAGCTCGCCGACAGCCGCGCCGCCTTCGACGTGCGGGTGCGCGCGCTGCGCGAGGACCCGCGCGACGAGAGCGGCCGCGCGGAGGCCCTGCGCCTGGCGAGGGACTTGTCCGCCCACGCGGAGCTGGGCCGGGTGCTGCGCACGCTGGCCTCCGAGCTGGAGGACCTGGCGCTGGCGGTGCCGCTGCTCACCGAGGCGGCCACCCTGACGGAAGAGGGCGGGCTGGCCGCGGAGGCGATTGCCGCGCTGGAGGCGGCGGTGGGCCGCGCGCCCGAGTCGAACGCGGTGCTGCAGCGGCTGGTGAAGCTGTACGGCCGCGCGGGCCGGGCGGCGGATGCCGAGGGGCTGCTGCGCAAGCGCATCCAGGGCGCGCGCGGGCCGGAGCGGCTGGAGCTGCTCCTCCAGTTGGTGGACCTCAACGTGGAGCTGGGGCGCCCGGCGCAGGCCGCCGAGGCGCTGCAGGGGGCGCTCTCGCACGGCGCCGAGGAGGGCCGGCACCTGCCGCGCCTGGCGGAGCTGTACGAGAAGGCCGGCCGCACGCGCGAGCTGGGCGACACGCTGGCGCGGATGATTGCGCTGGCCGAGTCGGCCGGCGAGGCGGACAAGGTGGCGCGCCTGAAGCTGCGCCGTGCGCAGCTGCTGCAGGGCTCGCAGGACGGCAGCGCGGAGGCGGTGCAGAGCTACGCGGACATCCTCACGCAGCGCCCCACGGACCCGGACGCGCTGGCCGCGCTGGAGGCCATGCTCGCCTCCGGCCCCGCGCGCGAGGCGGCGGCGCGGGTGCTGGCGCCCGTCTTCGAGCGCACGAAGGACCACCGCAAGCTGGTGGCCACGCTGGACGTGCTGGCGGAGGTGGCGAGGGACGACTCCGCGCGGGTGCAGGCGCTGCGGCACGCGGCCCAGGTGCACCTGGCGCACCTGCGGCAGCCGGAGCTGGCCTTCGCGGCCCTGGCGCGCGCCCTGCGGCTGGCCCCGGGTGACGCGGGCCTGCGCTCCACGGCGCGGCAGGCGGCGGAGGACGCGGACTCGCTGGACAGCTACGCCGAAATCCTCGCCGAGCTCGCGGAGGAGGGCGACGTGGGCCCGGCGCGGCTCGCGCTGCTGCGCGAGCTGGCCGAGGTGCAGGAGAAGAAGCTGGACGACAAGGCCGGCGCGGTGAAGGCGCTGCGTGCGCTGCTGGCCCTGGAGCCGGGCAGCCTGGACTGCCTGCGCGCCCTGCAGCGGCTGCACCGCGCGGGCGAGGAGTGGGCCGCGCTGGCCGAGGTGCTGGAGAAGCTGGCCGTCGCGACGCCGGAGCCGGCCGAGCAGCTGGCGTTCCTGCGCGAGGCCGCGCTGCTGCACGAGACGAAGCTCACCGACAAGGAGAGCGCCGCCGACGCGTGGCGTGCCATCGCCGAGAGGGACCCGGCGAACCGCGAGGCCGCCGCCACGCTGGACCGGCTCTACACGGAGGCCGGCCGCAACGAGGACCTGGCGTGGGCGCTGGCGCTGCGCCGCACCCAGGAGGGGCAGAGCCCGCAGGGGCGCGAGGTGTCCTTCCGCCTGGCGGAGCTGCAGCGCACGGTGCTGGACGACCCGAACGCGGCGCTGGGCCTCTACAAGCGCATCCTCTCCGAGGACCCCGGCCACCCCGGCGCTCGCGCCGCGCTGGAGGCGTGGGTGAAGGCGGCGGTGCCCGCGAGCGGCGCCGCGCTGGAGGTGCTGGACACGGTGCTGGTGCAGGTGGGCGACCATGCCCGCCGCGTGGCGCTGCGCGAGACGCGGATGGAGTCGGCCCTCACGGTGGAGAAGATCCTCCTGGCGGGGGAGATTCGCCGCATCTACGAGCGCGACATGCACCAGCCCTCGCTGGCCTTCATGTCCGCGGTGAAGTCCTTCGCGCAGAACCTGGACCGCGACGGCGTGCGTCCGGACCTGGAGCGGCTGGGGCGCGAGACGGGCTCGTACGAGGTGCTGGCGGAGATCTACGAGACGGCGGCGGTGGACCTGACCTCCGGAGACCCGACGGCGCTGGAGCTGCTGCGCCGGGCCGCGGAGCTGCGTGAGTCGCTGGACCAGCCGGAGGAGGCCGCGCGCCTCTGGAAGAACCTGCTGGCGGACTCGCCGCAGGACCGGCAGGCGCTGGAGGCCCTCTCGCGCCTGTACGAGAAGGGGCAGAACGCCAAGAGCCTCTCCGAGGTGTACACGCGCCAGGCGCAGCTGTCCCAGGACCCGGTGGAGCGCGTGGGCCTGCTGCTCAAGGCGGGCGAGGCGTACGCCAACGCGGGCGACGACGCGAAGGCCGTCGAGACCTACCGCTCCGCGCTGGCGCTGCGGAAGGTGCCCGAGGGGCTGCTCGCGCTGGAGAAGCTGTACGCCAAGGCGCGGCGCTTCGCGGAGCAGGCGGACGTGCTGGACCAGCTCGCGGACGGCGCCGCGGACGAGGCCGCGCGCCGGGGCTGGCTGCTGAAGCGCGCGCAGTTGCTGGAGAAGGAAGTGGGCCCCGCCGAGTCGCTGCCGGTGTACCGCCGGCTGCTGGAGCTGGCGCCCGGGGACGGCCAGGTGGTGGCCGGCCTGGAGCGGCTGATGGCGCACGACGGCCCGCGCGTGGAGGCCGCACGCCTGCTGGAGCCCGTCTACCGCGGCATCAACGACACGCGGAAGCTGGTGGAGGTGCTGGAGGTGCTGCTGCCCGGCGTGGCGCCGGAGAAGCGCCTGGAGCACGTCCAGGAGATTGCCACCCTGCGCGAGGCGCTGGGCCAGACGTCGCTGGCCTTCGTCGCGCGGCTGCGCGCCTTCAACGAGTTCCCCCAGGAGGCTGCCGTCCGGGACGAGCTGGAGCGGCTCGCCGCCGACTCCGGCTCCTTCGAGGAGGTGGCCGGGGCGTACGAGGACCAGCTCGAGCGCGACACGCAGGAGCCGCTGGCGGGTGACTTGTGGCGGCGCCTCGCGGCCATCTACGACAACCGCCTCAAGCGCTACGACCTGGCGGTCCGCGCGCTGGAGGAGGTGAGCCGCAGGGACCCCAAGAACAAGGGCGTGCTGGAGTCCATCGCCCGCGTCCACCGCCGCACCGGCGCGCACCGCGAGCTGGCGCTCGTCATGCGCCGGCAGGTGGCCGCGGACACCAACGCGTCCACGCAGGTGAACCTGCTCTTCGAGCTGGCCCACCTGGCCGAGGAGACGCTGTCGGACAAGTCGCTGGCGGCGCAGGCGTACCGGGAAATCCTCGTCCTGCGTCCGGAGAACGGCAACGCGCTGAAGCTGCTGGGCCGCGTGCTGGCGGAGATGGAGCGCTGGCCGGAGCTGGCGCAGCACATCGAGCGGGAAATCCAGCTCGCGGATGCGCGTGGCGCCCAGGAAGAGGCGTCCGACCTGCGCGTGCGCCTGGGCCGCCTCAAGGTGACGCGCCTGGAGGACCCGCGCGGCGCGCTGGAGCTGTACCAGTCGGTGCTCGCGCGCCGGGCCGGCCATGCCGGTGCGGTGGGCGCGCTGGAGGAGATGGCGCGCTCGGAGAGCCCGCTGCGCGGCGCCGCGGCGCTCGCGCTGGAGCCCATCTTCGCCTCGGTGGGCAACCACCTGAAGCAGGTGGAGATGCTGGAGTCGCGCGCCTCGGCGGAGTCGGTGCCCCAGGAGCGCGCCGCGCTGCTGCGCCGCATCGCCGAAATCTACGCCGGCCCGCTGGAGAACGCGGAGATGGGCTTCCTGTCCGCCACCCGCGCGCTGCGCGAGCTGCCGGACGACCTGCGCTCGCTGGAGCTGTGCGTGGCGCTGGTGGACAAGGCGGAGGCGCCCGAGGAGCTGTCCGCGGTGCTGGCCGAGGTGACCACCAAGGCGAGCGATGCCTCCCGCGCCGAGCTGTACCGCGCGCAGGCGCGCCTGCAGACGGACCTGGGCGAGCCGGCCGAGGCGCTGGCGTCGTGGAAGCGCGTGCTGGAGCTGCGGCCCACCGACACCGAGGCGCTGGACGGCACGGTGCGGCTGGTGGCGTCGCAGGGCAAGCCGACGGAGCTGCTGGAGGTGCTGCGACGGCAGCTCGCCGTGGCGGAGGAGCCGGCGCGCCGCGCGGCGGTGCTCTTCCAGATTGGCACGCTGCAGGAGGAGCAGCTCAAGGACGCGCTGGGCGCGCTGGCCACCTTCCGGCGCCTGCTGGAGCTCAAGCCGGACGACGTGGCCGCGCTGGAGCGCATGGAGGCGCTGTGCCAGAAGCAGGAGCGCTGGCCTGAGCTGGCGGACGCGCTGGCGAAGCGCATCGCCCTCCTGCCTCCGGAGGAGGGCCTGGAGCTGAAGTTCCGTCTGGCCACCGTGCGGGAGACGCGGCTGCTCGACAGGACGGGCGCGCTGGCGCTCTACAGCGAAATCCTGGCGGTGCAGGCCAACCACCCGGGCGCGGTGGGGCGCATGGAGGCGCTCGTCACCCGTGAGCCGCAGAACCTGCTCGCGGTGGAGACGCTGCTGCGCGCCCTGCGCGCCAGCGGGGACGTGGCGCGGCTGGCGCAGGTGATTGAAGTCCGCGTGGGCGTGTCCACCGACTCCTTCGAGCGCAAGGCGCTGCTGGGAGAGCTGGCCACGCTGCGCGAGGCGCAGGGCGAGGAGGAGCTGGCCTTCCTGGCCCTCTTCCGCGCCTTCAAGGAAGACCCCAACGACGGCGAGGTCCGCCGCCGGCTGGAGAACGCCACCGACGCCTCCGGCAGCTACGACGAGCTGGTGTCCGCGTACGAGGAGGCGCTGCCGCGCGTGGCCGAGGCCTCCGACGCCGCGCAGGTGTGCCTCAAGCTGGGCCAGCTGCTGGAGACGAAGCTGCGCGACTCGGACCGCGCCGTCTCCTTCTACGAGCGCGCGCGCACGCTGCACCCGGCGGTGCAGGACAAGGCGCTGGTGGCGCTGGACCGGCTCTACCTCAACCTGGAAGCGTGGCCGGAGCTGGCCGGCATCCTCGAGGCGCTCGTCACGGGGGCCACCGAGCCCGCGGACAAGGTGGGCTACCTCTTCCGCCTGGGACAGCTCTACCAGGAGCGGCTGGACAGCCCGGACCGTGCGGCCGGGGCGTACGAGGCCATCCTCAAGCTGGAGCCGGCGCACCTGGCGACCGCGCGCCTGCTGGAGGGCATCTACGAGGGCGCCGGTGCGTCCGAGAAGCTCTACGCCATCCTGAAGCTGCAGGCCGACAAGGTCGTCGGCGCCGAGCGGGACCGCGTGGTGGCGAAGATGGCGCAGGTGTCCGCCGAGGGCCTGTCGGACCTGGGCGGCTCCATCACCCTGTACCGCGAGCTGCTGGCGAAGAACTCGCGCAACGAGCAGGCCTTCTCCGCGCTGGAGTCGCTGTACGAGCGCGCCGACCGTCCCCAGGATTTGCGCGAACTGCTGGAGGGCCGGCTGGCAGTGACGCTGGACCCGCGCGAGGTGGTACGCCTCAACGAGCGGCTGGGCCGGGTGGTGTACCGCCTGCTGAAGCAGCCGGATGAAGCGGTGCCGTACTTCAAGGCCGCGCTGGACAGGGACGCGCGCCACCGCGGCGTGCTGGACACGCTGCGCGAGCTGTACGACGAGACGGGCCAGCGCGAGGAGCTGGTCGGCGTGCTGCGCCGGCTGATTCCGCTGCAGGAGAGCAGCGACGGCGTGAAGGCGCTGCGCCTGCGCCTGGCCGAGGTGCTCGCCGGCATGGGACGCCGCGAGGAGGCGCTGGACGCCGCCCGCCGCGCGCTGGAAGTCGAGCCGCACGGCGTGCCGGACCTGGAGCGCGTGCACACGCTCTTCGTGTCCCTGCGCGCCTGGAACGACGCGGTGCGCGCGCTGGAGCTGAAGGTGCAGGTGCACCTGGCGGCCGAGGAGCGCGAGCGGGCCGTGGCCACGTACTTCGCGGTGGCGGACCTGTGGGAAGGGCAGGGCGGCAAGCCCGAGCAGGCCGCCGGTGCGCTGGAGAAGGTCCTGGAGCTGGACCCGGCCAACCGCACCGCCTACGAGCGCGCGTGCGGGCTGTACAAGACGCACAACGACTGGCGCGCGTACGCCACGGTGATGGACCGCTACATGCCCAACCTCGTCACCGACGAGGAGAAGCTGGCCGCGCTGCGCGAGCTGGCCCGGGTGCAGGAAGAGCGGCTGGGCCAGAAGGACGTGGCCTTCCTCGCGCTGTGCCGGGCGCTGCAGCTGGACGCCTCGGACGACACGCTGCGCGAAGAGGTGGAGCGACTGGCGGACGAGACGGGCAGCCACGAGGAGCTGGCCGCCGTCTACGAGGAGGTCGCCGACGAGCTGCCTCGCGGCTCGCTGGCCGAGCGCCTCTACGCAACGCTGGCGCGCGTGCACGACACGCGGCTGGACGACCCGCAGGCCGCGGAGGGCGCGTTCCGGAAGATTCTCGAGTTCGACCCGACCAACGCCACCGCGCTGGACGGGCTGGCCGCGGTGTTCCAGCGGCGCGGACGCGACAAGGAGTACGTCGTCGCGCTGGAGCAGAAGCTGGAGGCCGCCGGCTCGATTGAACAGCGCAAGGGCATCCTCAAGGAGATTGCCCGCGTCTGGGACGAGAAGCAGGACGACCCGGTGGAGGCCGCCAGCGCGCTGCTGCGCGCGCTGGAGCTGGAGCCGGACGCGGAGACGCTGGGCGTGCTCACGGCGCTGTACCGCCGCCAGCGGGCCTGGCCGGACGTCGCGTCCACGCTGCTGCGGGCCCGCGACCTGGCCGACACGGTGGAGGAGCGCGCGCGCATCCAGGTGGAGGTGGCCGGCGTCTACGAGCGCGAGCTGGGTGACGACGAGGCCGCGGTGGCCGCGTTCCGGCAGGCGCTGGAGCTGGACCCCGTCAACCGCACGGCGCTCGAGTCGCTGGAGCGGCTGCACACGAAGCTGGACCAGCCGGCGGACCTGCTCGCCATCTACGAGCGCATGCTGGAGCTGAGCGAGGACTGGCGCGAGAAGGTCCGCGTCCTCTTCCGCAGCGCCACCATCTGGGAGGACAAGTACCAGAACCCGGCCAACGCCGACGTCTGCGTGGAGGGCGTGCTCTCCATCGACCCGCAGAACGTCCAGGCCATCAAGTCGCTCATCCGCCTGCGCCGCACGCAGGGCCGGTGGGAGGACCTCATCTCCGCCTACGAGCGGCAGCTCTCGCTGGCCACCAGCCCGCAGGAGCAGGCCGAGCTCTACGTGGACATCGGCAACGTCCAGTACCAGCAGCTCAAGGCGCTGGACAAGGCGGTGAACAGCTACCACGCGGCGCTCGCGGCGGACTCTACGTGCCGTCCGGCGCTGCACGCGCTGGGCAACCTGTACGAGCGCAGCGGCAACTGGCCCTTCGCGCTGGAGATGCTGGCGAAGGAGGCGGAGCTGGCCGGCCAGTCGCCGGACGCCGTCGAGCTGTACTACCGCCTCGGGAAGATCAACGAGGACATGCTGATGGACTCCGGCAGCGCGCGGAACGCCTACCAGCAGGCCCTCGCGGTGAACCCGGGCCACCTGCCCAGCATCCGCGCCCTCAAGGGCATCCAGGAGCAGGAGAAGGACTGGGGCGGCTACGAGCAGACGCTGCGCCAGGAGGCGGAGCAGACCGAGGACCCCGCCGCCAAGGGGCGCGCGCTGCTGGACGTGGCGCGCTACCACGCGGAGACGCGCGAGGACCGGGAGACTGCCACCGGCTACTGGCAGGAGGCCCTCAAGCACATCCCCGACAGCCTCGAGGCCGCGCGCCCGCTGGCGGACGTGTACATCGCCCACGAGGACTGGGCCTCTGGCGAGCGGATGCTGGACATCGTCACGCGGAAGATGGCGGAGAAGGCCATGGCGGAGAAGGACGCCGCCACGGCCGCGGACCTCTGCCGCCAGCTCTACCGCCTGGGCTACGTGGCGGAGAAGCTGGGCCGGCGCGACAAGGCGCTCAGCTGCTATGAGAAGGCCTACGAGCTGGACGCCACCTACCTGCCCGCGCTGGAGGGCTACGGCAACCTGCTGGTGCAGACGCGCCGCTACGAGGGCGCGCTCAAGGTCTTCCAGACCATCCTCATCCACCACCGCGAGGAGCTGACGGACCTGGAGGTGGTGGAGGTCTACTGGCAGATTGGCGACATCCACGCGGCACTCGGCCAGGCGGACCGCGCGCAGAACCACTTCGAGAAGGCGCTCGCCATCGACCCGGGCCACGAGCCCACGCTGCGCGCGCTGGTGGTGCTGATGGACAAGGCGGGTCAGTACGAGAAGTCCGCCGAGCTGCGCCAGCAGCTGGTGGGCGTGCTGGAGGGCGAGCCGAAGGCGAAGGTGGCGTTGGAGCTGGGCCGCATCGCCCGCGACCACCTGCACGACCCGTACATGGCCATCGACGCCTTCACCACGGCGCTCAAGGCGCAGCCTGATGCGCCCGAGGTGATGGACCAGCTCTACGTGCTGCTGCGCGAGACGCGTCAGGGCCAGAAGGCCGCGGACGTGCTGGCGCGGATGCTGGCGCTGCCCGCGCTGGCCATGGAGCCGCACAAGGCCAAGCGCGTCTGGTTCGCGCTGGGCGAGCTGCGCCGGGATGACCTGAAGGACGTGGAGGGCGCCACCCAGGCCTTCAACGCGGCCCTGGACCTGGACCCGCGCTTCGTCGAGGCCTTCAGCGCGCTGGAGGCGATGCTGGGCGCCGCGCGCCAGTGGAAGCCGCTGGAGGAGAACTACACGAAGATGCTGGGCCGGCTGCCCAAGACGCCGGAGACGCACGTGGCGCGCATGGCGCTGTGGCGCGCGCTCGGTGACCTGTACCTCCAGGTGCTCAAGCACCCCGAGGGCGCGGTGGCCGCCTACGGAGTGGCCGCCAAGGGCCTGCCGGACGACGCGACGGTGCAGGAGACCTACGCGGACGTCGCCGGACAGCTGCCCGGCAAGGAGGAGGAGGCCATCGCCGCGCTCCGTCGCGCGATGCCCACCACCACGGACCCGCGCAAGGTGTGCGGTCAGCTCGTGCGGCTGTCCGCGGTGCGCAAGGACTACGACGGCGCGTGGCTCGCGGCGCAGGCGACGTCCGGGCTGCTGGGCGAGGCAGGGGAGGACGAGCAGGAGATCCTCACCAAGCTGGGGCCCTACGCGAAGAAGAAGGAAGTGGCCCAGCGCGCGCTGACCGACCAGCTCTGGCACAACCTCCTCTTCCACCCGAAGTCGCGCGGCCCGCTGGCCGAGCTGATGGGGCTGCTCTTCGAGAAGACGGGCCACCTGTACGCGGTGCCCTTCCCGCAGTACCAGCTGGTGCCGAAGAAGCACCGCATCGACGTGGCCAGCGCGCAGGAGTACCACGTGCACCACTACCGGTACGTGGCGCGGCTGCTGGGCATGGAGGCGGTGGAGCTGTACTCGCCGTTCCTCGTGGCCACGCGCGAGCGCATGGCGAAGCGCTCCAACGAGCCGGCCCCCGAGCCGCTCATCAACGCCGAGCTGCTGCAGACGCACCCGGCCTGCGTGCGCGTGGGTGGCAAGTACTTCGCGGAGCAGGGCCAGAAGGAGGTGTACTACCTCCTGGGCCGCACCCTGGCGCTGGCGCGTCCGGAGCTGGCCTTCAGCCAGCGCGTGGCGGTGGAGCGGCTGGAGGCCATCCTCCAGGCGGCCCTGAGCCTCGTGGTGGGCAACGTCCGCATCGCCGAGGCGCAGCACCTGGTGGAGCCCGAGCGGCGCCTCCTGGAGAAGAGCCTCAGTGAGCCCGACCGCGCGGCGCTGGCCAAGGCGGCCCGTGCCTGGCTGCCGGGCGCCACGCCGCAGGCCGTGCGCCAGTACCTGGAGGGCGCCGAGCTGACGGCCGCCCGTGCAGGCCTCTTCGCCGCCGGAGAGATGGAGCCGGTGCGCCGCGTGGTGCAGGGCGAGACGGGGTCCGCCTTCCGCGTTCCGGTGAAGACCAAGCTCCGGGAACTGCTCGTGTTCGCCACCTCGGAGGACCTGCACGAGCTGCGCGTCGCCGTGGGCACCCACGTGGAGGTCCAGGTGCGCAAGTAGCGACAGAACCCGGACAAGGGTTCACGCGTTGAATAGCAGCCGGGCGGACGAGGCGCTGATCCTTGACCCCTCCGGTGGTCACTTCTACGATTCAGGCGGGATTTCTCCCGTCATTTCCGAGGCTTACGGAAAAGATGCGTTTCGTCTGCGACAGCTGCCGCGCGCAGTACATGATTAGCGACGACAAGGTTGGCCCCAAAGGGGTCAAGGTTCGTTGCAAGAAGTGCGGCCATAACATCACCGTGCGCCCCGCGGGCGCATCGGCCGCGAAGGACTCCGCGTCGGAGTCCCCGACTTCTCCACCCGCTGTGAATGGCACTGGCAAGGAGGCGGAGTCGTCGGCCGCCACGATGCCCGCGTCGCTCGGCACACCCCCGGAGGGCGGTCTCTTCACGGGCGTGGAAGAGGACGAGATTGGCGCCGTCTTCGACCAGGTGCTCAGCTCCGGCTCGCACAAGATTCCGTCGGGCGAGGCGGCCGGTGAGGCCGCGGCGCGCGAGGCATCCGCGGAGAACGTGCGCAAGCTGGCCGAGGCCGAGGCAGAGCCGGCGAAGGAGGACGCGAAGTCCAACGCCGCCTCGCACGAGTGGTACGTCGCCATCGACGAGAAGCAGGTGGGCCCGTTCACCGTCGAGAAGGTGAAGGACCTCTGGGACCGCGGCGAAGTGGGCCCGGACAGCCTGTGCTGGCGTTCCGGCTTCAGCGACTGGATTCCGCTGTCGGAGACGGCGGAGCTGGCCTCGGTGCTGGCGCCGCGTCCGTCCAAGCCCGTCATCGTCGCGCCCGAGCCGGTGTCCGGCTCCACGCCCACGGTGTCCTCGGGCCCGGTGCAGTCCGCGTTCAGCGCGGGCAAGGCGGCTCGCGCCGACGGAGTGCTGGCCGCGTCCTCCGAAGAGCCGATGGGCTGGAAGCCGTCCGCCGCCAGCGTGCTGGCCTCACTGGTGAAGGAGGAGAACGACGCCTTCGCGAAGCCGCCTCCGACGCCCGCGCCCGCGCTGGGCCGCGAGCCGGTGTCACAGTCGCGCCTGCTGGACGTCCCCATGCCTCCGCCGGAGCCGGTGTCCTCGCCGTCGCTGAGCGGCGCGGGTGCCGTCATGGGCATGGGCGCGCAGATGTCGCCCGGGGCCGCGCCGATGGCCTACGGGCAGCAGCCGATGCAGGCGGCGCCCTATCCGCAGCAGCCCATGCAGCCGCAGTATGCGCAGCCCGCGCCGTACGGGCAGCAGCCCATGCAGCCGCAGTATCCGCAGCAGCCCGGCTATCCGCCCGCGTACCCCCAGCCTCATGGCTCGCAGGGGGGCGGCAAGGGAAAGATGGGCTTGCTGGTGGGCGTCGTCGCGGGGGTGGTCTTCGCGGCGGGCGGCGGCATGATGTTCCTCATGAAGGGCGACAGCCGCGCGGAAGTGCCTGCGGGCACGCAGGTGGCGGCGCAGCAGGGTACGCAGCCGGCGGCCCCGAGCCTGCCGATGCCTCCGCCGCCGACCGGCACGACGCAGACCGCGCAGGCGGCAGCGAACCCGGCGGCGGCTCCCGCGAATCCGGCGGTGCCCGCGGCAGGGACGCCGGTGGCGGTGGCTGGCGCGCCCGTGGCTCCGGGAACGCCTGCTCCCGGCACGGCGCCGGCGACCGCGGCTCCCGCGACGCCGGCTCCAGTGGCCGCGGCTCCGACGACGCCTCCGCCGGCCGCGGTGGAGCCGGCGAAGCCTGCGGAGACGGTGGTGGCGAAGGTGGAGCGTCCGGGGACGGGGACGCGTCGTCCGGGCACGTCGTCGGCTGCCCCGCGTCGCGAGGAGCCCGAGGAGCGTGCGCCCGCGCGCGCGGAGCGGCCGTCCTCGAACGAGGGGGAGAGCGACGACTTCGACGAGCTGTTCGGCACGAAGAAGTCGAAGCCGGAGGCGAAGCAGCCGGAGGCGCGGCCCACGGCGTACGTTCCGCCGGAGCCGGGCAGTGCGATGCCCGAGCGCCTGCAGACGTCCGACGTGATGGCGGTGGTGCTGGCCAACAAGCCGGCCATCATCAAGTGCGTGAACGAGCAGAAGAAGAAGGACCCGGCGCTGAGCGGCAAGCTGGTGATGCGCTGGTCCATCCAGACGAGCGGGAAGACCACGGCCGTGTCGTGCAAGACGGACGAGTTCAAGTCGACCTACATGGCGACCTGCATCACCGGGCTCATCAAGGGGTGGACGTTCCCCCGGCACAAGAAGCAGGGCGAGCCCATCGACTTCCCGTTCACCTTCTGAAACTTCGGGTGTAGGGAACCGGTGTGGGACAGGCAGGCGTGACGTAGGTGTCACGCCTGCCGGCGTTTGGAGTGTCTGCTTTCGTGTGCGGTGAATTTCCCTCGTGAGCAGACGTCCAGAGGCGCGTCGACACTCGTTGACACGTCAGGAGCGGGGGGACTAAAGCCCGTCCCGCTTCAGTGAACGTTGGGGTCTGGTGTTTGTGGCCGGAGGCCCCACGCGACGTTCCTACTCAGGAGGAATTCCCAACATGCAGCTTCGCAAGATGATGCTGATGCTCACGGCGCTGGGCGCGATGAGCGGTTTCGTGGCCGGCTGTGGTGATGACGGCGAGGGCGCGGGCACGACCTGTAGCTCCAGCACGGACTGCGCGGGCACGGAGATCTGTCACCCGGAGGCCGGAGTCTGCATCGCGACGTGTGAGTCGGGCTCCGACTGTCCTGACACCGCGAAGAACTGTGAGGCGCTGGGTGGCACGAGCGCCGACGCGGACAAGAAGGTCTGCAAGTGCACGACGGACGTGCTCTGCAACGGCGGCACGGACTCCGAGTCCACCGACCTGGTCTGCTCCACGCTGGACGAGGTCTGCGTGACCAAGTGCACGTCCGACTCCGATTGCGGCACCGACCGCGTCTGCAACACGGGCTCCGGCCAGTGCGAGCTGGATGACACCACGGGTGGCACCTGCTCGGGCGAGGGGCGCTCCACGTGCACGTACGGCCAGATCTGCACCAGCGGCGCCTGCGCTGCTCCTCCGGCGCCGACCTGCCAGAACTACACCAACTTCCCCAACAAGACGACCGAGCTGGGTACGACGGGGCCGATCATCTTCAAGACGGAGTTCGTGTCCGCCCAGACCGATTCCTTCTGCGCTGCTTCCGCGCCCAAGCGTCTGCGCATCCGGGTCTCCGCGTACTCCAACACGCCCTTCCCGCAGTCTTCCACGGAGCTCAGCTCGTTCTTCTACGTCCTGACCGCTGGAAACGCACAGAATGCGACTGTCAGCAGCTCGTCGGGCAACTACACCGTGACGGGGACCAACCGTGACCGGGCGGACATCATCGTCAGCCTCTGCGTCGCGGCCGGCACCACGTCCAACTCGGCTGGCTTCTACTTCAAGAACGGCAACTTCGCCTGCTCGCAGACCACCTTCCCGTAAGCGACCAAGCAGCTGAAGGACCGAGCCCCGCCCCTGGCTGTATGGGCGGGGCTCGCCTGTTGTGGAGTATGACATGTGCCCGGCTCCAGCGCGCAGCAGGATGGCTGCCTGAAGAGGCTGGAGATATGCGGTGAATTTCGCCAACGCCGGGGCGTCTTGAGAGGTGCGCGGGGCATCCCGGCGTCTTCAAAAGGAGAGTCCATGCTGTCTACCAAGCTGATTCGCACGCTGGCCCTGGGGCTGGCCCTTGCATCTCCTGCCGCAATGGCGGGTGACACCGCTGAGAAGCTGAGCTGCCCTGCGGGGACGACCCAGGCCGGTACCAAGGCCGAGGGGCTCTCGTGCGTCAAGGCGAACGCTCGGGCGGGCACTCAGACCGCTCATGGCGCGTACGTCGAGTACCACCCCAACGGCAAGAAGGCGGCCCAGGGGCAGTTCGTCGACGGCCTCAAGGTCGGTACCTGGACGTTCTACGATGAGGCGGGCAACAAGCGGAGCACTGCGGAGTTCAAGCAGGGCAACTGGCATGGCCAGCGGGTGATGTTTTTCACCAATGGCAAGCCCCGCCTCGTCGAGGAGTACCAGGATGGCAGCAAGCACGGTCTGGTGAAGGAGCTGGCCGAGGATGGCCGGGTCATCAGCCAGGCTCGGTACGAGAACAACCGGCCGGTTGCCAACCAGTAGTCGACTGGCTGCTCGGTAGCACCGAGGGTCCTCTCCCCAGCGGGTGAGGGCCCTCATGCTTTTTCGGAGGGCTTTCCCTGTTCTGTGGGCTCGGCTAGGAAGCCCATACGTGAAGCCCCCCTCGCTCACCCCCGTCCTGCCCGATATTCCCATCCGCACGGTGGGGGAGATGGGCCTGCGCGAACTGGAGCGCATCCGGCTCATCCTTCGCGGTGGCTCTGTCATCGACTGGCGGAGGATGCACTTCCAGACGCGGGACGAGGTGGACGGCTTCTTGCGCCTCTGCCAGCTCGACGTCGCCCGCCCCTACGACGAGGCGTGGGCCCGTGGGGTGCTCTCAGAGGCGGTGGAATACCTGCGCAAGACGTTCAACTACCGCGTCGCGGACGCGGTGGCTCAGCCGGCGGAAATCCACGACCTGTTCCTCTTCGCCTCCGGCATGAAAGGCTCTCCCCGGCACCGCCGCATCGCTTGCGTGGTCCTGAAGGTGATGCACGTCATCCAGCACATCGAGGGGCGGGATCTGCTCTTCCGCCTGGCGGTGTCGGAGGCGGAGCTGGCGGAACTCGTGACGGAGAAGGTGCTGAGCGTCGCCCGGGAGATGCAGGACAAGGGGCTCCCTGTCGTGGAGTTCGCGCACTCCATCAAGACGCGCGACTCGCTGGTCACCAAGCTGCTGGCGAAGAAGGAGACGGTAGCCGCGCAGGTGTACGACCGGACCCGCTTCCGCGTGGTGACGCGGACGAGGGAGGACCTGCTGCCGGTGCTCTACTACCTGACCCAGCGGCTCTTCCCCTTCCACCTAGTGGTTCCAGGACAGACAGAGAACACGCTGCTGCCGTTCAAGGCGGTGCTGGCGGAGAACCCCCACTTCGAAGCGCACACGTCCCAGCTCCATCTGGACCGCGACTACGAGGACCGGGAGGACCGCAACGGAAATGCCTTTTCCGGGAACACCTACCGGGCACTCAACTTCGTGGTGGACATCCCTGTGCGCATGGATGCGTACCTGCCTCCGCCGGAGCAGGACACGCGTCCACGCAAGGGCCGCATCGTGATTTCGCTGGTGGAGTTCCAGATCGTTGATGAGGAGACTGCTCGCCTCAACGAACTGGGAGAGAACGCTCACGAGGCCTACAAACGCCGCCAGAAACAGCGCGTGCTGAAGCGGCTCAGCCAGGGGCTCGTGGTACCGAAGCGGCAAGGTTGAGATGCGCGCGCCGCAGGCTCGATTGCGGCGCGCTCAGGTCAGGCGCCAGTTGCAGCGCTCTACGGGTACTCGTAGGAGACCTGCAACTCTGCCAATTTGGGATGGAACTCGGCGTCGGAGATCAGCACGTCTCGCACTCCATCGTTGTCGGTGCCTTGCCCGAAGCGAAGCCGATACTGGGTTCTCTTGCCGCGGGCACTGCGGTTTACCCAGTCGTTCACGACCGATGATGTGACATTGAAGATGCCAGGGCTTCCGAGGGCAGTTTGGAGGACCTCAGTGCCAGCAACGAGCGGCACCGCATGATAGTCCGCGACGAGTTGTGGGTTGGGCTCATCAATTGACAGCTCGAGCTGCTCGCCGACGTCGACAGGCTCCAACCAAAGCTGCCCGAGATTCTCAAATGGAGTGCCCTGCCGGTGGCTTACCCACCAACTGAGGGAAGCATGGGAAATCTGTGTCAGGTCTTCTGGGAGACCGTCGAGCTTGAACCCTAGAAACAGCCTGTAAGCAGCATTGGTGCCTTCGCTGTCACCCAGCATTTCGAAGTTATACACGATGGTTTGCCGAAAGTAGTTCGGAGCCGCCACAGAGCCACTCGTTGCCGGGTCGAAGTTAACGGTAAGGGAGCCCTGACGGACCACGCGAAACCCGCGCGTCATCGTCTCCGCCAGTGCGTTGTCGGCTTCGTCCCTGGCGCCGGTAGATACCTGCCATGTCACCTGCGCTCCATGGGAGAAGCTCGCGGGCACTGAGTACGTCATCACGGTGGCCGCGCTGTTCCACGAGAAGCTCCCGGAGTTGAACCCCGCGGGCGATGTGATGGAGAACGCCGCCTCGGCGGCAGACTTGTTCATGGGCTCGGAGAACACGACCTCCAGGAGCGCGTTCCGGGCATTGCCGATGGACGATTGAACCGGGCTCGTGGCCAGCACCGTCGGCGGGGTGGTGTCTGGGGCAGGCCCCGTGGTGGTGAACGAGAAGGTACGTGCTCCCGTCAGCGGGTTGCCCGCCTTGTCTTCACCGTCCACGGTCATCGTATACGGGGTGTTCTCAGCCAGCTCCGCCTCATGCTGGAGTGTCAGCACCGAACCCTGCTGATTCCAGGTCGGCGCCCTCAGTGTCACGGCGGGCTGGAGGGTCACTTCGATGGACGCAGTGTCCATGGCCTCGGAGAAGGTGAGGACGAGCGGCGTACCGGTGGGAACCTCGGTGGCGCCACCCATGGGCGAGGTGTTCAGCAACACGGGGCGAACGGTATCCACCGGGCCGGCATCGGGTAGAGGGCCCGCATCCGGTCTCCCTCCCGCATCGGGTAGCGGCTCAGTGCCTGAGTCCGGAGTCTCCGGAGGTGTGACCACCTCCGGAATGTCGACACAGGCGGCAAGTGAGCCAAGGAGGAGCAGCAAGGGAAGAATCAACGGGGGTCTGGGCATACCGGGGCGCATCGCAAGAGGCATTCCACGCCTCATCTCATGAGACGGGCCGGCCCTCTCGCATGGACCGCTCCTCCAGAGCTACTCCCCCCACCATCCCGTCCCCTGGACCTGCGTCCAGACCCCGGGACGCGCCGCTGCCCAAACCCCACAAACACGAACGCCCGCAGTCCCAAGAGCACCTCGGGACGCGGGCGTTGGATGCCGCGGGGACGTGAAGCCTGTCGCCTACCGCTTCTTGCGGTTCTTCTTCTTGTTCTCCTTCTCCCGCTTGCGGCGCTCCTTGATGGCGTCGCGGTCCTCCGGCTTGCCGGCGGCGGAAGGAGGGGCGTAGCCCATGAGGCGGGCCTTGGCCATGGCGGCCTGGCCCATGGGCGGGGTGTAGCCGGGGGCCACCTGGGGCATCTGCATGGGCATGCCCATGCCGGGCATCCCGCCGCCCATCATCTTCTCCATCATCTTCGGGTCGCCGCCGAACATGCTGGACAGGTCCATGTTCTTCATCTGCGACAACTGACCCAGTTGCTTGAAGCCGGGGATGCGGCCCAGGAGGCCCGGGTTCTGGCCGATGGTGCCCATCACCTGCTGCATCATCCCGAACTTCTGGAGGAGCTCGCGCACCTCCTCGACCTTCCGGCCGCTGCCCTTGGCGATGCGGCCGATGCGGCTGTTGTTGATGATGTCTGGGCGCAGGCGCTCCTTCTGCGTCATCGAGTCGTACATCGCCTCGATTTTCGTGAGCTCCTTCTCGTCCGGGTTGAGGTGCTCGGTGAGGTCACCGAAGAGCGGGAATTTCTCCAGCAGGTCCTTCAGCGGGCCCATCTTCCGGACCATGCGGATCTGCTCGACGAAGTCCTTCATCGAGAACTGGCCGGACAGGAGCTTCTTCGCGTCCTCCTCGGCCTTCTTCTCGTCGACGACCTTCTCGAAGTCCTTCATCAGGCCGACGATGTCGCCGAACCCGAGGATGCGGCCCGCGAGGCCGTCCGGACGGAACTCCTCCAGCTTGTCCATCGACTCGCCCATGCCGAGGAACTTGATGGGCTTGCCGGTGACTTCCTTGATGGAGAGCGCCGCGCCGCCACGGGCGTCACCGTCCAGCTTGGTGAGGATGAAGCCGTCCAGCGTCAGGCGCCGGTCGAACTCGGCCGCGGTGCGCACGGCGTCCTGGCCAATCATCGCGTCGCACACCAGGAGGATGTTGTCGGGCTGGACGGTGGCCTTGATGGCCTCCAGCTCCGTCATCAGCGTCTCGTCGATGGCGAGCCGGCCGGCGGTGTCGATGAGCACCACGTCGCACTTCAGCTCGCGCGCGGCGGCGTAGCCCCGCCTGGCCAGCTCGGGCGGCTGGATGCCGGGCTCGTGGTAGACGGGGACCTTGAGCCGCTCACCGAGGACCTTCAGCTGGTCCACGGCGGCGGGGCGGTAGATGTCCGCGGCGACGAGCAGCGGCTTGCGCCCCTGCTGGAGGAGCCGGTTGGCGAGCTTGCCGGTCGTGGTCGTCTTACCGGAGCCCTGGAGGCCCACCATCATGATGCCGGACAGCTGGCCCTTGGGCTTGAGCTGGAGGCTGGTGTCCACCGGTCCCATCAGGGACTCCAGCTCGTCGTGGCACACCTTGATGAAGTGGTCCATCGGGCTGACCTTGCGTTTCTGGCCAGCCTTGTCGGTGACGGTCGTCTGCACCAGCTCACCCACGGCCTTCTCGCGGACGCGGGCGACGAACTTCTTCACCACGTCGAAGGCCACGTCGGCCTCGAGGAGGGAGACGCGGATATCCCGGAGCGACTCGTCGACCAGCTCCGGGGTGAGCTCGCTCTTGCCGGCGAGGCGGTTCTTGGCGGCGCGGAAGCCCTTGGTGACGGTCTCGAGCATGGGGGCGCTTTATAACAGGGGAGGGCGGGATGCGACGGTGGACCGCATCCGGGCCGTCGAACAGTGAAGAGAAGGGCCGGCGGGCCCCACCGCGAAGGGCGGCAGGGGCCAGACCACCTGAATTCTTCAACGCCTTTCGGGGGTTGGCGCATCCCCCGGGTACGGGGGCCCTGCTCCCGGGGGGGGCCGGGCCGGGGGATCGGTGCGCGCGAGCCTGGCCGTGGGGCATCCGGGCGTGGGGGAGGGCGGGGCCCTGTTCGAGGGCTTTGCCGGGAGCGGGACAGGCCCTGTAGGGGGGCGCGCCGAGCTTCTCCATGAGGTGCCAGTAGTCCACCAGGCGCACGGGGTTGCGCGCCACGGGGGCGTGGCTGGCAAGTGCCTCGTCCAGCAGGGCGTGCAACTCCGGGGCGCCGCCGGTGAGGACGACGACAGCGAGGCGGGGGCGCGTGTCAGCAGCGCCTGGATGTCCAGGGCGAGTCGCTCGGCGAGTTGGGTGGCCACCGAGACTCGGTCCAGGCTGAGGCTATAGGCCCCCTCGGGCACCTCACGCCCCTTGGCCAGGCACCCTCCCGAGCCGCAGCCGCCGTCGCCTTCAGCTTGGCTTCCATGGCGCGCAGCTTCTCTGCAACCTCCCCTGGTACATCCAGAATCACCTTCGGCATCGGCAGACCTCCGGTGGTGTAACCCACCAGAATCTTGCTCCACTGCCGCCAGCCAACCCGCCTACCTGTTGCTGCATTGATAGTTCATCCGACGCTCAGGGTCGGCTCCACTGCCGTTTGATGACTACAATCGCTGCCACCCGACCGGGGCCTCAAGATGCAGTAACCCCGCGAGTTCTACACTGCCAACTCTCAACCCTGAGCTGTCTGGTTTGACGTGGGCAACTCCAATCGGCTGAACCCATTCACGTGACAACTTCCTTGACGCTCACCGCACCCTGCGCCCTGCACGTGGTGTCGGAGTGTCACCGTCGCGTCTCAGCTCGTTGCTCGAGCCATCGCCGCGCGTCCAAACGTTTCTTGACAGCTCCGCTCGAACCGGGATACCTGTTTACCCCGAAACGATTTTGAGAATCGTTATCATTATCAAATTCCAGTCCGGCGCGAAGTGGTGCCCGGGATCTGAAGGGTTCCATCCATGGTCCATGACTCCGTGGCCAGTTGCATTGGCAAGACGCCGTTGGTCCACCTCCGCCGGCTGTTCCCGCCCGAGCGTGGGCCCTCGGTCATCGCGAAGCTCGAGTTGCTCAACCCGGGTGGGAGCGTGAAGGACCGGCCCGCACGCTTCATCGTCGAGCAGGGGTTGAAGGACGGCACCATTCGTCAGGGGACGCACCTGGTCGAGAGCACGTCCGGGAATCTAGGCATTGCCCTGGCGATGGTGGCACGCATCCATGGGCTGACCTTCACCAGCGTGGTGGACCCGAAGATTTCGCAGACCAACCTGCGCATCCTGAAGTCCTTCGGCGCCCGCATCGACATGGTCACCGAGCCGGACGACCAGGGCGGCTACCTGAAGACTCGCATTCGTCGGGTGCAAGAGCTGCTGGCAACGATGCCCGGCAGCGTGTGGATCAACCAGTACGCGAACGAGCTCAACTGGCAGGCACACTTCCACGGCGCGGGCAGCGAAATCGTCGAGGAACTCGACGCTCCCATCGACTACCTGGTGGCTTCGGTGAGCACCACCGGCACCATCCTGGGGCTCGCAAGGCGGCTCCGGAAGGAATTCCCGCGGCTGCGCGTCATCGCGGTGGACGCGGTGGGCTCCGTCATCTTCGGCACGCAGCCGGCCCCACGAGATTTGCCTGGCATTGGCTCGAGCCGCGTCCCCGAGCTGCTGTGCAGAGAGGAAATCGACGAGTTCATCCTGGTCAACGACTGGGAGTCCGTCATGGGGTGTCGCGAGCTGCTCACCCATGAGGGCATCTTCGCCGGCGGGTCCTCGGGGGCGGTTGTCGCCGCCATCCGCAAGCTCGAGCCCACGTTGCCCGCTGGCAGCCGGGTGCTGACCCTGTTTCCAGACCGAGGGGAGCGCTACCTGGACCTGCTCTCCGACGAAGACTGGCTGTCGAAAATCCGCCTCCGCGCCGAGCAGCAGGTCCCCATGACAGTCCCGCATCCCCTGTCCATTCCCCCACGCAAGGCGCAATCCGCCTGAGTGAGAAGGAGCGCATCCTCATGACCCCCCGCACGAAGGGGCTGCTCTACCTGAGCAAGTCCGACATCCTCCACCTGGGAGGCGACACCTCCACTCTGTACGTGGACGCCATCCACCACGCACTGTCCCGCCACGCGGCTAAAGAATTCGTCCAGCCGCTGAAGCCATACCTGCGCTGGCGCGGCGCCGAGGGGCACATCGCCGACCGCATCATCGCCATGCCTGCCTACCTGGGCGGCGCGGCGCCCATGGCGGGGCTGAAGTGGATTGGCAGCAAGCACGACAACCCCTCCCGCCACGGGCTGGAGCGCGCCAGCGCGCTCATCGTGCTCAACGACGCCGAGACGCACTACCCCATCGCCATCATGGAGGGCAGCCTCATCTCAGGGATGCGCACCGCCGCGGTGACCGCCGTGGCGGCTCGCTTCCTCGCGCGCGAGGGATTCCAGCACGTGGCCTGTATCGGGTGCGGTCCCATCGCCCGGATGCAGCTCACGACACTCCTCGAGCAGTTCCCTTCCATCGCCATCATCTCCCTCTTCGACCTCTCACCGGTCGCCTCCGCGCGGCTCCGGGAGGAGCTGCAGCAGCGCTTCCCGCGGGTGGAGTTCCTCATCGCCGCGTCCGCGGAGCAGGCCATCCGGCGCGCGGAGATGGTGGTGACCTGCACCGTCGCGGCCGAGCCGTACATCCCGTTCGAGTGGCTGGCCCGAGGCACGTTCGTCAGCAACGTCTCCATCATGGACGTGCACAAGGAGGTGTTCCTCCAGGTGGACAAGGTCGTGGTGGACGACTGGGAGCAGTCCAACCGCGAGAAGAAGACCATCAACCAGCTCGTGCTCGAGGGCCGCTTCTCGCGAGAGCAGCTCCATGCGGAGCTGGGGGAAATCGTCATCGGCCGGCGCCCGGGGCGTGAGTCGGCGGACGAAATCATCCTCCTCAACCCGATGGGGATGGCCATCGAGGACATCGCGTGCGCCCAGGCCGTCTACCAGAAGGCCGTCGATGCCGAGGTCGGAACGTGGCTGAGCCTCGAGTGACTCCGCCCTCGCCAGTGCCGGCCATGGCCCCACGGCCCCCATCCGGGTATGCCCTGGCCGAACACGCTGCCACCGAGCGGCTGCTCAACAGCTATTTGCGCGAGACGGGCCTCGCAACTCCTCGCATCACCCTGGAGCAACTGCGGGCACTGCCCCTCCCCAGCGGCCTCCACGAGGAGCTGTGCGCGGATGGCTGCCCGTTGCGTGTAGAGCTCCCCCGCACGGGGCAGCTCCTCCTCGGTACGCTGCGCCGCGGCTCGCCTTCGGGCCACCACCGGTACGGCCCCGTTCTCTGGCAATGCTCGGCAACGGGTGTGCCGGGCCGCAGGGTGGACGGTGCCCTGCACCTGGCGCGAATCCTCGTGGCGGAGCTGGCCAGCGAGGAGGCGGAGCCCGTCGTCCGCGAGCGGCGCATGGACGCCCTGCTTCGCCACATCCAGAACAGCGTCGACAAGACCGCGCTGTACCTGGACCGGAGCGCGCAGCGCGAGCCATGGCCGTCGGACGGCGAAGGCCCCAGTGCCTTTCTGGCCGCCGAACAGCGCATCCTCTTCGGACACCCGTTCCATCCGACGCCGAAGAGCTCGGAGGGCTTCACCCCTTCGGACCTGGAGCAATACGCGCCAGAGCTGGGGGCCACCTTCCCGCTCCACTACCTGGCTGCGTCGCCGGAGCTCATCGAGGAGGATTTCCTGCCAGGGGCAGGGGAGAACGTCCTGCCGGCGGCGGTCCGTGAGGAGGCCGCCGCGCTGCTGACTTCCACCCACGGCGGGTGGAGCCTGCTCCCGTGCCACCCCTGGCAGGTGCGTCACCTGCACGGCCTTCCCGGGTTCCGGCGGCTGCTCGAGGAGCAACGCGTGGTCCACCTCGGGCCTCTTGGGAAGAGCGTCCACCCCACCTCGTCGGTGCGCACCGTGCTCGCGGAAGGGGACCCCTTCTTCTTCAAGCTTCCGCTCGGCGTTCGAATCACCAACATGGTGCGCGTCAACCCGCCGGAGCAGCTTCAGCGCAGCCTGGGCATCAGCCGCGTGGTCGCGCTGCTCCAGGCACGGGCGCCTCAGCCGGACTTCTCCATCCTCCTCGAGACGGGCTACCGCGCGCTCGCTCCCCGGGACTGGGCACCCGAGGAGCGGCACGCCCTCGCCGAGCACACGGCGGTGCTGTTCCGCGATGCGCGTCCCTGCGCCCAGACCCCCGCGCCCCTGGTGGTCGCGGCGCTGCTGGAGCCCGCTCCCGGCCACGGCGAGCCGGCCATCATGCGGGCCGTCCGGAGGGCCACGGGAGTCGCTTCTGGCCCCTTGAAGCCCTTGGGCGTGGAGGCCTGGCTTCGGCGCTATCTCCAGATCTCCATGATGCCGCTGCTGCGGCTCTTCATCGAGGAAGGGCTCAGCCTCGAAGCCCACGTGCAGAACTCGCTGTTGACCCTGAAGGACGGGTGGCCGGAGCGCTTCCTCGTGCGCGACCTCGAGGGCGCGAGCCTGAGCCGTGACCGCGCGGCGGCGCGGGGGTTCCACGACGCCGGTTGCCTGACAGAGACCCACTCGGCGCTCTACGACGACACAGAGGCGTGGCAGCGGCTCGCGTACTACTTCTTCGTCAACCACCTGAGCCACCTGCTCGTGACTCTGGCCCTCCACGGCTCGAGTGACGAGCCCAGGCTCTGGAAGGTGGTGCGGAACGTCCTCGAGAGCAACGCCCTCTCGCTCCGCGCGACGGGTGGCGCGCCCTACCTGGAAGCGCTCCTCGCCGGGCCCACCCTCCCGGCCAAGGCCAACCTGACCAGTCGCTTCCGGGAGCGGGGGGAGCGACCGCTCTACCTCGACGTCCCCAACCCCATTCGTGAGCAGGAGGTGCCCCGATGGAGCTGACGGCACGCGCTCCCAGCGGTGACGCCGGAGTGTCACTTTCCCAGGACCTGTTGGACCTGGAAGCGGCCCTCCGGTCCGAGCAGTTCATCAAGGTGCGGCGGCGCATCTTCCGGCAGTTGGTGGAAGCACTCCTCTACGAGGGAGCGCTTCAGCCGGAGAGTGAGCCGGACGGCGAGCAGCTGCGCTTCCGGTTCCACGGGGAGGATGATGCGGGCAGGCCTGTCCGCTACGAGTGCCAGGGGCGGCGCCGCTGGAGCTTCGAGCGCATCCGACTCGGCCCCGGCCCCATCCTGCGTGTCCATGGAGGCGAGGTGGGCGAGGCGGAGTCCTTCGCGCGGTTCCTCTCGGAGCTGCGTGCGTCCCTCGGCGCAGACCCGGAGCGCCTGGCGCACTTCGTCCACGAGCTGGAGCAGACGCACCTCAAGGACACGCTCGCGCAGCATCGGCGGAGCCGCGCTGGCCGCACCCTGCGGAGCCTCCCCTACGACGCGCTCGAGGGCGAGCTGATGGACGGCCACCCCTACCACCCGTCCTACAAGTCCCGCATCGGCTTCGACGCCGTGGACCACCTCTCCTTTGGCCCGGAGTTCACGCCCGAGCTGCGGCCGCTGTGGCTCGCGGCCCACCGGGAGTGGACCCGCGGCACGGCCTCCGCCGGGACGGAGCCCCGGAAGCTCCTCGCCCGCGAGCTGACGGAGGCCACGCGGACGCGCTTCCGTCGGATGCTCCTCGAGCGGGGCCTGGCCCCCGATGACTACGTCCTCCTCCCCGTCCACCCCTGGCAGTGGCGGGAGCAGGTCCTCTCCACACTCTTCCCGGAGCTGCGGGACGCCCGCCTCGTGATGCTCGGGGAGGCGGATGACTTCTACACGCCCCAGCAGTCCATCCGGACCCTCGCCAACCGCAGCCACCCGGAGAATGCGTCCCTCAAGCTGGCGTTGAGCATCCTCAACACCTCCACCGCGCGCACCCTCGCGTCGCACACCGTGGAGAACGCGGCTCCCATCTCCGACTGGCTCTCCGGCATCGCTCGCGAGGACACCTACCTCCGGGACGAGCTGCGGACCGTCCTCCTCCGGGAGGTGCTGGGCATCTCCTTCGAAGCGCAGCGCCCGGAGCCGCTGCGGGCGCGGACCTCCGGCATCCTCGCGTGCATCTGGCGAGAGAGCCTCCACCCCTTCCTCGACGCCGGCGAGGAGGCGCTGCCCTTCACCGGCCTGTGCCACCTCGACGCCGATGGCCGCCCGCTGATTGAGCCGTGGGTGCGGCGGTTCGGGCCGGAGCCGTGGGTGCGTCAGCTCCTGGAGGTGAGCGTCCTGCCGCTCATCCACCTGCTGTATGCGCATGGCATCGCGCTCGAGGCCCATGCGCAGAACATGGTCCTGCTCCACGCCGGAGGGCTCCCTCGGCGGGTGGCGCTCAAGGACTTCCACGACGGCATCCGCTTCTCGCCAGCCCACCTCGCCCACCCGGAGCGAAGGCCCGTGCTCCGCGCCACGCCGGCCTCCCACGCGCGCGTGAACCGCAACTCGTACATCCAGACAGAGGACCCGGCGGAGGTCCGCGACTTCGTCCACGACGCGTTCTTCTTCATCAACCTGGGAGAGCTCGCGCTCTTCCTCGCGGACCACCTCGGCTTCGAGGAGCGCCATTTCTGGGGGCTCGCGCGCGAGGTCATCCTCGCATACCAGCGCCGCTTTCCCGCGCACCGGGAGCGCTTCGCCCTCTTCGACCTCTTCGCGCCAACCACCCAGGTCGAGCAGCTCGCCCTGCGCCGCCTGTACCCGGACACCGAGGTGCGCATGCACCCCGTACGCAACGCGCTCGCGCCCCAGGAGGGCATGGAGGCGGTACACCGATGATTCGACCCAACAAGCTGAAGCAGGCGTTCGCGAAGCAGCATCCCGTCTTCGGCATCTTCTGCTCCACCCCCTCGCCGATGGTGGTGGAGATGATTGGCTGCGCGGGATTCGACTTCGTCATCATCGACACCGAGCACACGCTGGTGAACCCGGAGACGCTGGAGAACATGGTGCGTGCGGCGGAGGTCGTCGGGCTGACGCCGCTGGTTCGGGTGTCGGAGAACGCCCCGGGGCCCATCCTGCGGGCGCTCGATGCGGGAGCGCAGGGCGTGGTGGTGCCACGCGTGCGCGGGGCCGCGGACGCCGAGCGGGCGGTGCGAGCGAGCCGCTACCACCCGGAGGGTGAGCGCGGCATGGGGACCGGACGGGCGGCGCGCTTCGGAGGGGTGAACCTCCAGGAATACGTCAAGCAGGCGAACGCCGAGACGCTGGTCGTGGTGATGATTGAAGACCAGGCAGGGGTGGAGGACATCGAAGCCATCCTCCAGGTGCCCGGCGTGGACCTCGTGCTCGAGGGCGCGGCGGACCTGTCGCAGTCGCTCGGCATTCCCTGGAGCACGCGCCACCCGCGGGTGCGCGAAGCCCTCTACCGGGTCCAGGCGGCGGCCCGCGCACGGGGCATCCCCTTCTGCGCCATCCCCAGGGCGATGGAAGACTCCCTCTCCTGGTGGCAGCAGGGGGTGCGGACGTTCGTCGTGGGTGACGAGCGCGGCGTGTCGTTCCGGGCCCTCCAGGCCCACCTGCGACCCTACCAGCAGCTATTGATGGAGCGTATGGAGCGTGACATCACCGAGGGTGCGCCATGACAGAGCTCAGCAAGGTGGTCCAATCCCTGAAAGCGGAGCGCTCTCACCCCCTGTGCGCTTACATCTACGACCTGGGGCACCTGAAGCGTCATGCCTCCCGGTGTATCGAAACGCTGCCTGCCACGTGCCGTCTCTTCTACGCCGTCAAGGCCAACTCGGAAGAGCCCATCCTGCGTGCGCTTGCCCCCATCGTGCACGGCTTCGAGGTCGCCTCGCTCGGGGAGGTGGAGAAGGTCCGGTCGGTGGCGCCGGACGCTCCCATCCTCTTCGGTGGCCCAGGAAAGACGGATGCGGAGATTGAGGGTGCCCTCCAGCACCGCGTCAGCCTGATTCACGTGGAGAGCGCGCATGAGCTCCGGCGGGTGGAGTACCTGGCGGGCAGGGCAGGGCGCGTGGCGGACGTCCTCTTGCGCGTCAACCTGCGCGGTCCGCTCCCCAGCGCGACGCTCTACATGGCGGGGAAGCCGACCCAGTTCGGCATCGATGAGGAGGACATCCCAGCGGTGATTGGACTGGCGAAGCGGTGCCAGCACGTGCGCCTGCGGGGGTTCCACTTCCACTCGATTTCGAACGACCTGGATGCGACGGGACATGCCCACCTCGTGGCCCACTACCTGCGGCTCACCCGGACCTGGGCCGCTCGGTTCTCCCTGGACATTGCCTACGTCAATGCGGGCGGCGGGCTCGGGGTCAACTACCACCAGCTCGACAAGCAGTTCGATTGGGATGCCTTCACCACGGAGCTGAACCAGCTGCTCCCCGACGAGTGTCCACCCGGCGCGTCCATCCTCTTCGAGTGCGGCCGGTACATGACGGCGGCGTGCGGCGCCTACGCGGTCGAGGTCCTCGATATCAAGCGAAACCACGGCAAGGATTACGTCATCGTCCGGGGCGGCACGCACCACTTCCGGTTGCCCTCTTCCTGGCAGCACAGCCATCCCTTCACGCTCGTCCCGTTGGAGGGGTGGACCTCCCCCATCGAGCGGCCGGAGCTGCGCGACGGAACCATCACCGTGGTGGGGCAGCTCTGCACGCCCAAGGATGTGCTCGCCTACGACGTCGCCGTGGAGCGGGTGCGCGTCGGCGATGTGCTCCTCTTCCTGTATGCGGGAGCGTACGGCTGGTCTATCTCACACCACGACTTCCTCAGCCATCCACACCCCGAGCAGATCTTCCTGGAGGGTGGGGCGTGCTGATGGCGGGGAAGTTGCCCGAGCTGCGGTTGATGCCCGTGGAGCGAGTGTGCATCCATGAAGGGCACGAGCCCAGCAGGCTCGACGAAACCTGTCGGGCCATCGCGGCCGAAGGCGTCCTCCGCCATCCCCTCCTGGGGACGCTGATGGCGGATGGGCGCGCGCTGATTCTAGACGGCGCGCACCGGACGCAGGCACTGCGGGAGCTCGGCTGCGTCCGTCTTCCCGTCCAGTGGGTCGAGCCTCGAGCATTCAGCCTCGAGGCCTGGACCCACCTCGTGCCCAAGGGCCCTTGGCTGACGGAGTTGCGGCGGAATCCTTCACTCAGGTGGAGCCAGGCGGTGGAGTGCGCGGGGCGCCTCCTCGCCGAGGTGGTGGATGACGCCGGGGTGCGCCATCCGGTCCACGCGGCCACGCCGGAACGAGACATCCTCTCCATCCTCCCGGCCTGGCAGCGCGTGGTCGAGGCATACACGGGCACGGGGGCGGTCCGGCGCGTGCCCGACGGAGCGGTCCATCACCCGGAACCCGGCATGGTGCTGCTCCGCTACCCCGCGTGCCCGCTCGAAGAAGTGGAGGCCGTCGTCTCGGCGGGGAGGCGGATGCCTCCCGGCGTCACGCGCTTCGTCGTGCAGGGGCGATACCTCAATCTGCGCATCCCGCTCGAGTTGCTGCGCAGCCCCGCCGACACCGAAGCGGAATGGAAGGCGCTCGTGGCGCACCGACTGGGGGCACTTCGTTTCTACGCCGAGGGAGTCTACCTGTGCGAAGCCTGACACGCGCGGCCGGGGAACGGCAGGTGATGACCGACCTGGTGAACACGCTGCTGGCCGAGGACCTCTTCGGGATTACAACCCGCAGCGAGCTGCACACCCGCGCCGCGGGGCCTTCCTCATCCCTCGCCGAGCGCGATGAGGCCTCCACGCATCTCTTGCGCTTCTGGGTGGAGCCCGGCAAGCGGTTCCTCCTCATTCCCATCACACCCGCGGTCACACAGCCGTATCGCACCTCCTCCGGCGCGGTCATCGAAGTGGAGTGCGAGCCCCATGTGGAGAGGCCGCTCTCCGCCGTCGACTTCCTGCGGGCCCTGGCCCGCGCTGCTCCTCACGAGGGCTCCGTGAGCCGTCTGTGTGACGAGCTTCGGCTGGCAGCCGCGCAAGGGGAGCTCTCCAACGGGGCGCTGGACACCCTTCCCGCGCCGCGGCTGACCTCCCTGCTCGACCTCGAGCGCTGGGCGGCGTTCCGCGACAGGCCATTTCACCCCGTGGCCAAGGCGAAGGTCGGATGGAACGAGGCCGAGTACCGTTGCTATGCCCCCGAGTTCCACCGGGAGGTCACCCTTCGATGGATGGCCGTGCGGCGGGACCATCTGCTCTTCGGGCGGGATGTCCAGGGCCGGAGTCCCTCTGAGCTGCTGCTCCCGGAGCCGGAGGCCAGGGCCGTCATGGCCGCCATGGAGCAGGCCGGCCTGAGTCCTGCGGACTACATGGCCCTGCCCGTCCACCCCTGGCAGATGGAGCGGATTCTTCCCCGCGAGCTCCAGCCGGAAGTGGCGGCGTCAATCTGTGTCCCGCTGCGGGTCGAGGCCGGAGGCTACGTCGCCAGCTCGTCACTTCGCTCCCTGGCGCCGGTCGGAGGGGGAGGCCGGCACGTCAAGCTGCCCATCGGCATCGAGTCGCTCGGCGCCATCCGCTCCCTCTCCGCCCTCTCCATGCGGAACGGCGAGCGGGGGCAGCAGTTGCTCCACCAGGTCTTGATGAAGGATTCCATTCTCCGGGAGCGCCTCCACCTCTGCGATGAGGCGGTCTGGTTTGCCTTCTACCCACCGGGCAGCGACTGGTGGGAAGACCGGCCGCGGCACCTCTCCTGCCTCATCCGGGAGTACCCGGCGCGGCTGCTGGGCGACAGTCGAGTTCAGCTCGTCCCCATGTCCGCGTTGGCTCAACCCGGAACAGCCTCACACGCACACCTCTTCACGTCCTGGCTGGCGCGACGGGGCCAGGGCAGCGCGAGCCGAGCGGAGGTGTTGGAGCTGTTCCGCTCGGTATCCACGCGGTTCCTCGGCCTCGCGATGCGCCTGCTGCGGCATGGTGTCCTTCCGGAGATTCACGGCCAGAACGTCTTGCTGGTGCTGAACGACGGTGAGGTGGAGGGGCTCCTGCTGAGGGACCATGACACCGTGCGGATTCACTCACCCTGGCTCCAGGAGGCGGGCCTCTCGGACCCACACTACGTCGTCAAGCCGGGCCGGCCGAACTCGCTCTACAACGAAACCCCGGAGGCGCTGATGGGGTACCTTCAGACGCTCGGGATTCAGGTCAATCTGTATGGCATTGCCGATGCGCTCTCCCGGAGCTACGCCATCCATGAGGCGGAGTTCTTCCGCGTGCTCGGGAGCAGTCTGTCCCAGGCGGTGGACAGCGCCGGCTTCTCCGTCGGTGCGCGAGCCGTAGTGGAGAAGGCGCTGTTCCAGGACCCGGAGTGGCCCGTCAAGATGGTGCTGGCGCCGTTGCTCGGCCGTTCCGGTCCTGCGGGGAGCAGCATGCCGTCCGGGTGGGGAAAGACGGGCAACCCCTTCAGGTGGATGGCACCCTGATGCAACTCGATGAACGGGAGCGCAACCTCCGGGTGCTCTGGGGCAGCCACTTTCTCTCCGTCACCAGCCTGTGCGTCATTGCCCCCCTGTTGCCGTTCTTTCTTCGCGAGCTCGGAGCCACAAGTCAGACATCGGCCCTGACGTGGAGCGGCTTCGCGCTGGCAGCCCCCGCGGTCTCCTATGCCGTGACTGCTCCGCTCTGGGGCAGGCTGGGTGACCGTTTGGGCCAGAAGTGGATGGTGGTCCGGGCGCTCGCGGGGCTTGCGCTGACGCTCATCCTCATGGGGTATGCCGAGACTCCGTTCCAGTTCCTCCTTCTCCGCCTCCTCCAGGGGGCGTTCGGCGGAGTGGTCAGCGCGGGCACGGCCCTGGCCTGCGCGCAGGCCTCGGCCGAGCGCCGGGGGCAGGTGCTCGGAAGGCTCGAGAGCGCCGTCGCGGCCGGCTCGCTATTGGGCCCCGTCATCGGTGGGGTGCTCATGGACTGGTGGAGCTTTCGCCACCTGTTGGTCCTCCTGGGAGGACTCCTCGCGCTCTCGGCGGTGGCCGCGGTGGGCTTGCTGAATGGAGCTCGCCCGGTGGCGAGCGTCGCTCGGGCCGGCATCTGGGGCACGTTTGGCCAGCTCCTGGGAGAGCGCCGCGTCCGGCGGTTCCTGCTGGCCGGCACTTGCGCCAACCTGGGCGTCTACGGGCTGGTGGCCATCCTCGCCGCACGAGTCACGGAGCTCTCACCACTGCACACCCCTACGGCCACCTGGGTGGGCGTCATGCAGGCAGTCACGTGGGCCGCCGCCCTGTTCGGGGCACCCTGGTGGGGGAGGAGAAACGACACCGCCTCGGTGGAGCGGAACTTCATCATCGCCTCGTTGCTCTGTGGGACTGGCGTCGCGCTCCAGGCCCTGCCGCTGGGCCTCGAGTGGCTCCTTCCCTGGCGTGCCTTGCAAGGGTTTGGCTTCAGCGCCCTGCTGCCCTCGGCCCTCCTCATCGTCTCGCAGGCGGCGCCCGAGTCGCAGCGCGGCGCTCACATCGGTGCCGCGAACAGCCTCCTGGTGGTGGGGCAGATCGGCGGCTCGCTCGTGAGCGCCTTCCTCGCCCGGAGCCTCAGCCCGGCGTGGATTTTCGTCACCATGTCGGCCTGCTTCGTGGCCGGGGCCGCCGCGGTGTGGGGGCCCCAGAAATCATCGGACACTGTCGCGCGGGAAGGAACGGTCCAGTCGTGAATGATGGCGTCGGTCGGGTGTTTCAGTCTCCACAGCAGGCCGCGGTGCGGCGGCGGATCTTCCGCCAGCTCGTGGAGTCGCTGGTCTACGAAGGGATTGTCGAGCCCCAGGTGCGCGCGCTCCAGGACGGGCTGCTGGAGTTCTCCCTGAGCGGGCGTGATGCGCACCATCAGGAGGTCCGCTACACCTGCCAGGGGAGGCGCGCGTTTGGCTTCGACCGGGTCCGGCTCACCGCGCAGCCGGTGCAGCGTGACGGGGCGGAGGCTACCTCCCTGTCCACCTTCCTCCTGGAGGTCTCACACCTGCTGAAGGCGGATTCACAGAAGCTCGCTGCCTTCATCGAGGAGCTCCATCAAACCCTGCTCAAGGACACCCTTGCCCAGGACGTCCGGTTCCAGCAGCCGCCGCTGCGGGAGTCGAGCTACGACGAGCTCGAGGGCGATGTCATGGATGGTCATCCATACCACCCGTGCTACAAGTCGCGGGTCGGCTTCGACCTGGTGGACAACCAGGCCTTCGGGCCGGAGTTCAAGCCAAGGCTCCGGCTCGTCTGGCTCGCCATACGACAGGAAGAGGCCAGGACGGCGGTCGTCCCGGGCCTGGAGCTGCAGGCCTTCGTGCGGCAGGAGCTTGGCGCGGCGACCCTTGCGCGCTTCGCCGACACGGTAGCGCTCCGGGGGAGCACCCTGGGAGAGTACACACTCGTCCCCGTTCATCCCTGGCAGTGGCGCGAAATCGTGTCGGGCGGCTTCGTGGAGCAGCTTGGCGCGGGCCGGCTCATCTATCTCGGCGAAGGGGAGGATGAGTACCGTCCGCAGCAGTCCATCCGGACCCTGGCCAATGCTACCAGGCCCGAGAAGGCATACGTGAAGCTGCCGCTGAGCATCGCCAACACTTCGACGAGCCGAATCCTGTCTCAGCACACCATCCTGAATGCCCCTGCCATCTCAGCCTGGCTCGGGGGCCTCCGGGAGCGAGATTCGTTCTTGTGCGAAGAGCTGGGCCTGACGCTCCTCCGGGAGGTCGTCGGAGTCACCTACCATCACCAGGGGCTTCCCGGCATCCTGGAGCCCAGGGTGTACGGGACGCTGGGGACCATCTGGAGGGAGAGCCTCCATCCCCACCTGCGCCCGGGCGAAGCGGCTGTCCCCTTCAACGCGCTCTGCCACGTCGCCACGGATGGGCGCCCCCTGATTGACAGGTGGATTCGGGAGCAGGGGGTGGAGGCCTGGACGCGCGAGCTCCTGGAGGTCGCCATCCTCCCGCTCATCCGCCTGTTGTATGCCCATGGCGTGGCCATGGAGGCGCACGCGCAGAACATGGTGTTGATACACAGGGCGGGCAGGCCGGCGCGCCTCGCGCTCAAGGACTTCCATGACGGCATCCGGTTCGCGCGGCCCTTCCTGCGGACAGGAGACCCTGGCCCGAAGACGCAGGGCCCGCCCGCCAACCATCCGCGCGTGAACCGGAACTCCTTCCTCGAGAGGGACGACCCGTCCGAGGTGAAGGACTTCTTCCAGGACGCGTTCTTCTTCATCAACCTTGGCGAGCTTTCCCTCTTCCTGCTGGAGCGCTACGGCCTGCCAGAGGAGCGCTTCTGGGCGATGGCGGCGGACGTGATTCACGGCTACCAGAGACGCTTCCCGCACGAGGCCGAGCGCTTCACCGCCTTCGACCTCTTCTCGGAGCGGGTTGCCATCGAGCAACTGACGGGCCGCAGGCTGTTCGCCGAAGCCGGCACGGGAGTCCACCTGGTGAGGAATCCACTCGCCGCCTTCCGCACGGGAGCACGGTAGTGGAGCGAATCAAGGCAAGGATTGACGAACACCTGCAGCGGGACGGGGCGCGCCCGTTCTGCGCGTTCCTGTACGACTTGAAGCACTTGAAGGAGCACGTCTCCCGCACCATCGCCCTGCTGCCCCCCAGGTGCCGCTACTTCTATGCAATCAAGGCGAACTCGGATGCGGCGTTGCTGCGGGCTCTTGCCCCCATCGTTCACGGCTTCGAGGTTGCATCGTTGGGGGAGGTGCGCAAGGTGCGGGCTGTCACGGCGACCAGTCCCATCCTCTTTGGCGGCCCGGGGAAGACCGACGAGGAGCTTGTAGGTGCAATTCACCACCGGGTCAGCCTCCTGCACGTCGAGAGCCTGAACGAGCTGCGGCGGGTCGAGCGCATCGCCGCGAGCCATGGGGCAGTCATGGAGCTCCTCTTGCGGGTGAACCTGCGGGGGCCGCTCCCGGTGGGCACCCTCCAGATGGCTGGCAGGCCGACTCAGTTTGGCATCGATGAGGTGGATGTACCCGCGGCCATCCTGCAGGCGCAGGCGTCGCCACATCTCCGGCTGCGCGGGTTTCACTTTCACTCGCTGTCGAACAACCTCGATGTGGAGGAGCACCTGGGCATGGTCGAGCACTACGCCCGCAGGGTGCGGCAGTGGTCCGAGGAGTTTCACCTGGCGGTCGACTGCGTGAACATGGGCGGCGGCATCGGCGTGAACTACGGCGACTTGCAGGCTCAGTTCGACATGCCTGCCTTTGCCGCCAGGCTGCCCGCCCGGCTCGAGCCGCTTCCCTCCGAAAGCGTCTCGGTCCTGTTCGAGTGTGGCCGGTACTCCGTGGCGTCCTGCGGGTATTATGCGGCGGAGGTGCTCGACGTCCGGGAGATTCGAGGTAAGGCGTTTGCAGTCATCGCCGGCGGACTCCATCACTTCCTGTTGCCCGGCGCATGGAAGCACAGCCACCCCGTCGAGCTCCTTCCGGTAGAGCGGTGGGCCTACCCCTTCGAGCGGCCGGAATGCGTCAACCGTCCCGTGACAATCGTCGGGAAGATGGACAGTCCCAAGGACGTCCTGGCGCAGGATGTGATGCTGCCACGGGTGCGGGTAGGGGATGTGCTCGCCTTCCCCTATGCCGGCGCCTATGGCTGGGTCATCTCCGCGCATGACTTCAGCAGCCTGCCCCACCCGGGGCATCTCTACCTCGAGTAGGCACGTGTCGATGACGCTCACCGCGATGGAGCGAATCCTTCCTCTCCTGGCGCCCCATGAGCACCGCCTGCTCCTGGGGGAGCACCTGCATGGCCGGGACATGGCGCGAGCCTCGGTGTACCTCGAGGACGAGCACCTGTTGGCCGCGGTGCGGCGGCTGATGGAGACGCTCCAGACGGGCGAGCTGTGGGCGGCCGCCTCGCTCTGGCACAAGCACTACAACGCGGCGCTGTTGTCGGGGTTCCTGGCGGCCATGACGCTCGCCGGGGTAGGGCTGGACGGCTCTATTTCGAACGTGAGCATGAGCCTCTCCGAGGAGGGCCTGCCCAGGGCCGCTGTCCTGCACTCCCTCGCGGGCATCGTGGTCCATCCACCGCGGCTGAAGCTCGACATCTCAGCGCCCCGCGTCGGCTTGGATGTGCTTCACGGGCGGGTGCTGTCGAGCCTCTTCGCCAACCACCTGGCGCCCATCGTCGAACAGGTGCATCGCGTGACGGGCTTGCCGAAGAGAATCTTGTGGGGCAACGCCGGCAATCTGTGCGCGGATGTCTATGACGGACTGAGGGCCCGCCCCGACGTTGTGGCGGCAGTCGAGGAAGACCGGCGAGTCCTCCTGGAGCAACCGGACAGCCCGCTCATGCCCGGGCCGAACCCGCTTCACCAGTCGGTCCGCTATGAGGACCTGAGCGGATTCGGCCGTGCGTCTGTCGTTCGGGTCCGGGAGACGTGCTGCCAGCGCTACAAGCTGCCGGGCCTGCTCCATTGCTACACCTGCCCCATCTTGAAGGGCCACGAGCGTGTGGCGCTCCTGCGGAAGCTGGGCCTGCCCGAGCACGCCTGATGGCGCCCTCACGCGCCCTCGCACGTCCACGCGTGCTTGACAGCTCCCGGAATGGCGGGTATTTTTCAATTTTGATAATGATTCTCAACATCACTCCGTCCATCTGATGACGTTTCGTCGGCTCCTCTTCCAGGTGCACCTGTACGCGGGCCTCACCGTAGGCGCGCTGCTGGCGGTGACGGGACTCACCGGGGCCGTGCTCGTTTTCGGGGAGGAGCTGGATCGGCACCTGCAGCCCGAGGTGCGGCGGGTGGAGCCCACGGGCGAGCGGGTGCCGCTCGCACGGGTGGTGGAGGTGGTGACGGAGCACCAGGGTGGCACGCCGCCGCGCCAGCTCCGGATTCCCGAGCAGCCGGATGCCGCGCTCGAGCTCTGGATGAAGCCCCACGGCGCCCTCAAGGTGTACGTGGACCCGTACTCCGGCGCCGTGCTCGGCGCGCGCACGCCCGGGCAGAGCCTGGTGGGCACCGTGCGAGAGCTGCACGTGAGGCTCTTCGCCGACGAGCTGGGCCATGCGGTGGTGGGCACCGCCGGCTTCGCGCTCATCGCCCTGTGCCTCAGCGGGCTCGTCCTCTGGTGGCCGGGCCGCCGCAAGCTGGCCCAGGGCCTTGCCCTGCGCCGGCCGCTGCGCTGGCGGCGGGCGAACTACGACCTCCACAAGCTCGGCGGGCTGCTCTCACTCATCTTCCTCCTGGTGTCCGGGCTCACCGGGGCCGCGCTCGTCTTCCCCGCACCCTTCGAGCGCACGCTCCAGTTCGTCACCGGCGCGGCTCCGAGGAGCGCGCCTCCGAAGCCCGGACCCGCGACGGGCGAGCCGTTGCCCCTGGACGCGCTGCTGGCCACGGCCGACCAGGCCCTCCCCGGCGCGCGCACCACCCGCGTCGACCTGCCCGCCTCACCCGGAGCGCCCCTGCGGGTGCGCAAGCGCTTCCCAGAGGAGCCGCACCCCAATGGGATGAGCGTCGTGCACGTGGACTGCCACACCGGTGCGGTGCTGCGCGCGGAGAACGCACTGGAGGCGCCACTGGCCGCGCGGTTGATGACCCTGCGCTTCCCGCTGCACATCGGCTCGCTGGGAGGCCTGGCCACGCGGCTGCTCGCGGTGCTCACGGGCCTCTTCCCCGCGGGCCTCTTCTTCACCGGCTTCTTCCTCTGGCGCGCCAGGACCCGCGCTGCCGCGGCCAACAGCCTGGCGGGCCGCGCTCATGCCCTCGCGCGAGGGCACTAATTAGTTGATGACACCGAGGCGGTGAACACCTTCTGTCGCGTGAAGCGTGTCGCGGCTCCAACGCTCGGGGTGCGGATGGCGGTTGGACGGCCGGGTACGCGGGCGGGGAATGAGAGAAACAACTTTGACTTTGAGAATCGATATCAAATAAGACGCGGCGTGCTCACACTCCCCGTGCACCGGCACCGCTCGCACTCGAAAAGGAACCTCCGATGAAGCCCCGCCGCCCGCATCCCATCCCCGCCTGGCTCCTCACGCTCGGCCTGGGCCTCGCCCCCACGGCCTTCGCCCAGCAGGAGGCGCCGGCCCTCATGATGGAGGAGGTCCCTGAGGAGGAGCGGCTGAGCGAGGCGGAGTTCACGGAGGAGATCGTGGTGACCGCCACGCGCCGTCCCGAGGCCATCTCCAACGTGCCCGGAGCGGTCACCGTGGTCGAAGGCGAGCAGCTTCAGGCCCAGTACAAGGCGAGCGGCCAGAACCTCGCGGACGCGCTTGGCAAGCTCGTCCCGGGGCTCGCGCTGGGCAACCAGTCCCCGTCCACCTACGGGCAGACGCTGCGCGGCCGCAACGTGCTGGTGCTCATCGACGGCGTCCCGCAGAGCGCCGTGCGCAACGTGTCGCGCGACCTGAACACCCTGTCCCCCGAGGCCATCGAGCGCGTCGAGGTGGTCCGCGGCACCACGGCCATCTACGGCGAGGGCGCCTCCGGCGGCATCATCAACATCATCACCCGCCGGCCTGGGACCGGGCAGCCCCGCTTCTCCACCACCCTGGAGGCCACCACCGCCGCGGTGAAGCCGCTCGGCGGCCTGGGCGGGCGCCTCGCCCAGACGGCGGACGGGGCGGTGGGCCCGCTGGGCTTCTCGCTCACCGGCGCGCTCGAGCGCACCTCCGCCCAGTACGACGCGGAAGGAGACCGCATCCCTCCCAACCCGTACGGCCAGGGCGGGCTCGCCGAGTCGCTGCGCTACGACCTGTCCGGCGCCCTCACCTGGACGCTCACGCAAGAACAGCGGCTGAAGCTGACGGCCGCGCACTTCCAGGGCGAGCAGGACACGCGCTTCACCACGGACCCGGGCGTCAACGAACTGCCGATCTTCGGCTCCAAGTCGCGCGTGCTCGAGGGGCTCGAGATCTCCCAGCCCGAGGCCACGCGCAACACCACGCTCTCGCTCACCTACGACCACGACGCGGTGCTCGGCAGCACGGTGCGCGGGCAGCTCTACTACCGGAACTTCAAGACTAACTTCTTCCCGTCCGACGGGCGCACCGTCGCCACCTACCGGGCCATCACTCAGTCGCGGCTGGAGACGCAGAAGGGCGGTGGGCGCCTGGAGATCGGCACGCCCATCCTCAAGGACCTCAACGCGCTCTGGGGCCTGGACGCGGCCCGGGAGCGCACCGCGCAGCCGGTGACGCTGATGGACGCGCAGCGCTTCGACGAGAGCGGCGGGCTCGCGTTCGTCCCCGTGGGGGAGCGCGACTGGGTGCCGCCGATGGACTTCGGCACCGTGGCGGCCTTCGGGCAGCTGGAGTGGGCGGCGAGCGAGTGGCTCACGCTGCGCGCCGGGCTGCGCCACGAGCGCATCTGGCTTTCGGTGGACGACTACGTGACGCTCATCGACAACCCGGTGGAGGGCGCGCGCCTGCGCTTCCGCTCGACGGTGTTCAACGCGGGGCTGGTGGTGAAGCCCCTGCGGACCCTGAGCGTCTATGCCAACTTCTCGCAGGGCTACTCGCTGCCGGACGTGGGCCTCATCCTGCGCAACGCCAACCGGCCGGGGGCCGCGGTGGCCACGCTGAACACCGCGCCGCAGAAGGTGAACATGGCGGAGGCCGGCCTGCGCACGGACTTCGAGGTGGTCCACGGCTCGCTCAGCGCGTTCATCAACAGCTCGGAGCTCGGCACCTCCTCCGGCGGCCTCGGCGTCGAGCCGGTGCGCGCCCCCGAGCGCGTGTATGGGCTCGAGGCCACGCTCGGCGCGCGCCCCCTCGCGGGCCTCACGCTGGACGCCAACTTCACCTGGCTCGAGGGCATCCTGAAGCGGGAGGGGGAGTGGGGCTTCCTCAATGGCTACCGCATCCCGCCCTCGCAGCTGACGCTCGTCGCGGCGCACCAGACGCTGCCCACCTGGCGCAACAGCGTGGTGCTCGCCGTCTCGGGCTCCCGCAACCGCTTCAAGGCGAAGACGGCTGCGGGCACCGCCGGCTTCGGCGAGCTGCCGGTCGAGACCTACGCGACGGTGGACCTCGCCTCGAGCCTGGAGGTGGGCAAGGGCACTGCCACGCTCGCCGTGAGCAACCTCTTCAACCAGCAGTACTACCCGCGCGTGAGCCAGATGCTCTACTCGCTGAGGAACGACTCGTACGCTGCCGCGCGCGGCGCGGTCGTCAGCATGAGCTACACGCTGCGCTACTGAGCCCCCGTGGCGCCGGTGTCCGCCGGCGCCGCAACGCCCGAGCGTATCGAGACTCTCAGCCCTGAGCTGCATGGATAGCCACTGGCGAGTCCTCGCGAAATCTCCTCTCGCTCCCCGAACGTGAGTGCCAGGCGAGAGCGTTGACGTCTTGGAGGAACGAAGCCCTCTTTCGCTGAGAGCATGCCGTGGACGGTTCCTGGCATTCGGCCAGGTTGCCCGGCCCTCCACCGCCTCCAAATTTCGGCCCTCTGCTCCGCGGAAAAGCCCTGGCGCCCTCTTCGGGAGGTCTCGACGCGCCAGGCGAGCCCTTGGAGGCCTACAGGCCATCGAATTGGCTCCGAGTGCTGGAGGAAAGCCGACGCCCCGGTGTAGGTTGCCGCCCGGGCGCATGTAGAGGCACCGTGGGACCGCTAAGGTCCGGATTCTACTGGGCACGAGTGGCGGAACTGGCAGACGCAGCGGACTTAAAATCCGCTGGCCCGCAGGGGCCGTCCGGGTTCGATCCCCGGCTCGTGCACTTCTAACCGGCCAGAGGTACTCGGGATTTTTGGCTAGTGGAGTGTCCGCGAAGTCCGTCGACATAGTCGCGGAGGATGAATAGTTCTCCTGGATGAGGCGACGACCTCCGCGACTCATCCAACTGACCCAAGAGGATACTGCCCTCTTGGAAGAGTTGGTGCACGACGGCCGTACCGAGCAGCGCGTGGCACGCCGAGCACGCATCCTGCTGGCCATGACCGACCCGGACACCCTCGTGCAGGACCTGGCCGAGCGCTTCGGTCTGGACCGCACCAGCATCTGGAGCTTGTGCCGACGCTACGAAGCCTGGGGTCCCCTGGCGGTCTGGGATGCCCCTCGCTCTGGCCGCCCACCGCGGCTCTCCGCCCCTGCAGCTCGTCGAAGTTGAGCAACTGGTTTGCTGTGAGCCGGCAGGCGTAGGACTGCAGATGACCCACTGGAGTACGCGCTCGCTAGCGCGGGTGGCCCGCGAGTGCGGCATCGCGCCTGCCTTGTCGCACTCCAAGGTCGCCGTCATCCTCACGCACGCAGAGCTGCAGCCCCACCGCAGCCGTTACTGGAAGACACCTACGTTGGACGACGACTTCCGCAAGAAGGCGGCGGCCATCCTCTGGTGCTACGAGCGGGCATACGACCTCGCCGAGCGCGGAGAGGTCGTGCTGTGTGTGGACGAGAAACCCAACATCCAGGTTCTTGGACGCCGCAGTCCCACCCGGTTCGCGCGGCCGGGGCTCATCGAGCGGCGCGAGTTCGAGTACGTGCGCCATGGGACAGTGAACTTCCTGTCCTTGCTGGTGGTGCACGCGGGCACCATGTGGGGCTGGTGCCTGGAGAAGAACGACGGGGCGTGCTTGCGCGCAATCCTGCCCCAGTTGCTGCACCCCTACCGCAAGGCTCGACGGGTCTATCTCATCTGGGATGGAGGCTCCTGTCACATCGCCCAGCAGACGCGCGAGCTGCTGCGCAGCTACTGCCACGTGCGTGTCCTCGTGACGCCACCTCATGCCTCGTGGCTCAACCAGGCCGAGTTGCTGCTGCGGGCCTTCAGTGCGCGCTATCTGTTGCGCGGTGATTGGAAGCACCGCGCTGACTTCATCGCCCACCTCGATGCAAGCTGGCCCGAGTACAACCGCCTCTACGTCCATCCCTTCACTTGGTTATGGACCCAGGCCAAGATGCACGACTGGTTCGAGCGGCACCGCCGCTGACTATGTTGGATTACTTCGCGGACACTCCACTAGCTGCGGGCTGGGACGTCGTGCTAACAGGAAATCTGAGCGCGCACGTTGTTTCGCTGGGAAGTGCGATGAATGGGGGAGTGATGCGCCAGCGAGGCTCGAATGCTTGCACGTGAATCATCCGACAACCTGACGCCTTTCGCGCTGGGGGCCTGCTTCCAGTATGACGTCGATGACGTCCAGAAGCTCGTGGTCTGCGTGGCCGGAAGGTTCTTGTTGCCACCACCGGGGAGGGCGCAGACCGAGCCGCTCGCGATCCACGAAGAGCAGCTACCGCCTCCATTGGTAGACGTGCATTGGGGCGACCCGGCGCGCACGAGCGCACGATATGCAGGCCAGGGGAGCGTTCGCCGGAACGGTGCCGAGGTCTACCTGCAAGGCTCTGCCTGGGCCGTTCGAGGCAAGGCCACTGCTGTTCCAACCCGCGTACGGGTGGGCCCATGCTCGAAGTCCGTCGAGGTCATTGGAGACCGCGTCTGGAAGCGGGGGCTGTTGGGATTGGTTCCCAGCAGCCCTGCCCCATTCAAACAGATGTCTCTCCGTTACGAGCGGGCGTTCGGCGGCTCCGTATACGCCGATGACGGCAGGCTCGTCGCCCAGGACGCTCGCAACCCCGTTGGTCGAGGCTTCTACATCCACGAGCAGGCAGCGGCGGAGCAACCGTTGCCGAACCTGCGGATTCCTGGAGAACAAACCACGGAATGGAATGCCCCCGGTACTCCCTGTGGGTATGGGCCCATCGCGCCAGGCTGGCAGCCGCGGCTCGGATTCGCCGGGGCATACGACTCGAAGTGGATGGCCGAACGACTTCCTTTGTGGCCCCGGGACTTGGACCCCCGCTTCTTCTCTGCCGCCGCACAGGGATTGACGATGTCGGCACCACTGCGCGGAGGGGAATCCGTCGTGCTCGAGGGCTTCTCCCCGGATGGCATCTTCAGCTTCCTTCTGCCGACCTACCGGCTGGTTGCGAAGAGCGAGTATCCCGACAGGACAGTCCGAGGGCTGCTCGCACTCGATGGAGTGATGTTCGAGCCCGATGAGGGAGTGGTTACGGTCTACTGGCGCCGAGCCGTGCCGCTGGGCCATGGCCCCAAGGCACATCTGCATACCGTTGTGCGCCCGCTCGAAACGTGGGAGGCGGCCCCATCATGAGTGCCCTGGATGGCATAGCACCATCAACGGTGGCCGTGACTGCAATAGGGGTGTGTACCCCCATCGGCTTGACGGCGGAAGCGTCCCATGCTGCGCTTCGCGCTCGACTGACTTCTTTTTGGATGACAGAGCTTCGGGGTGGACGCGGGGAGCCCATCCGAACCTCGTCGCTTACGCTGCTTGATAGGGGAATGTCGCGCTTCGAGCGGATGGCGGCGATGTCCGATTGGGCCTTCGAAGACATGCGCCTGCCCGCCTCAATTCGGACCGGCACTCGGGCGGCGCTGGTGCTGGCACTTCCAGATGCAGACGCCGACCTCTTCTTCGATGCGGAGGCTTTCGCCGAGCGTTGGGCGCAAAAGGTCAAGACATATTTGCCGGGTGCGGCGGGCCCGGTGCGCGTACTCCAGCAGGGACGCAGCGCGTTCTTCTTCGCGGTGGAGCATGCGATTTCCCTGCTCGAGCGGCGCGAGTGCGAAGCCGTAGTCATCGGTGCGGTCGACTCCCTGTGCTCGCCGGAGGTGCTCCGCCACCTCGAAGGAGAAGGGCGGCTGCTCCAGGCTGAAGGTCATGGGACCATCCCGGGAGAAGGGGCCGCGTTCGTGTTGCTCGAGCGTGCCGGGGCGCGCCGGATGGCGGAGGAGACCCCACCGCTAGGTTGGATGCGAGGAGCGGCGACCGCATTCGAGTCCTGCCACTTCCTCCAGGATGCGCCGAATACGGCGCAGGCCTTGGCCTCTGTGTTCCGCCAACTCCGGCACCGTTGGAGCGAGCGGGCCGACCTCCTCTACACATGCGAGACCGGCGAGCCGTTCTGGGTGGCCGAACTCTCGATGGCGTACCTGCGCAACGTCCCCCTGATGCCAGAGCCCTTCGTTCGGATGCTCGCCGCGTCCTCTTTCGGCGATCTTGGCGCCGCGGCGGGAGGAATCATGGCGGGAATGGGTCTCCTCAGCCTCGCACGTCTACGCCGGCCAGCTGGGACGCCTCCACCTGTGCTCTTGAGCTATGGCTCGGCGGAGCGCGGCCACGTCGGGGGCTGTCTGATGCAGGCAGTACGATGAGTAAGACTGCTGCGGAGCTGGCATGACGAAGACCTTCGTGAACGGGAAGAGCGTGGTGCACGCTGGCGACGGCCTTCAGTTCGTCGCGATGGCCCCCGACGTATGCAAAACTCCCTCGCCTGGTGGGCCTGTCCCGGTTCCCTATCCCAACCTCGCCCTGTCGAGCGACCTGTCCAAGGGAGCGAAAAGCGTCCAGATAGAAGGAAATGCCGTCGCGCTTGAGGACTCGTACCTGAAGACGAGCACTGGCGATGAGGGTGGAACGGCGGGAGGCGGCGTCGCATCGAACAAGATTAAAGGCAAGTTGACCTGGCTGCTCTACAGCACCTCGGTGAAGTTCGAGGGCAAGGGCGTCGTGCGTTTCCTCGACGACGGCATGCACAACGGGAATGCCGGGAATGCTCCCGGCAAGAACATGGGGTATCCCGGGCATGACGACAAGACTGGCAAGATTGTCTGTGATAACTGCGGAAAGCCTCTCGACAGCCCGGGACACCCGCAGCTGAAGAGTTCGAAGGAGTCAATACGCGCGGCCGAACAGGTTCGCGGACGGACGACCTCGGCTGTGGTCGTGAAATGCAGAAGGGCACATCGACATTCAGCGGCGTTGCCGGGGATCTGCGTGCCTCGCTGAATCAGGACACCTTCGCCAAGAAGGCAATGAACTTCAAATACAAGACTCCCATCCCTCCCAAGGGGCCGGGGGACAGGAACCCGGCCGGAAACTGCGCCGAGCAGAAGGCTCTCTTCCAAGCATTCGAGAAGGGAGCGTTTCCATTGGGAGAGGGATGCGAGGTGAATATCTCCGTCCTGCGCGAGACGCAGAACGGAATGCTTCCTGTCCCGTCTTGCGAAACATGCAAACGCGTTTTGACCTCAATGCTGTGCGAGAACAAACCCAAAGGTCAGGCCGGGAACTCATGACCATGAACACGCCGCTGGAGAAGTGCGCACGCGAGATGGACGGGGTGATCGAATACTGCACCCGATTCGCCCCGGAGTTCTCGCGAACCATCGTCGGCGCCGATGCGGGCGACATCCTGCGGATTGAGGAGGTCGTAGGCCGGCCGCTCACGCCGGAGCATCGGGCGTTTCTCTCCCGGATGGGCAGGACCTCGCCCGACAGCCTTGGAGAATTCCTCAAGAGCGTGGAGTTCGGCGTGGAAGCCACACTTCGGTTCTACGCGAATCCACCAGTGCCCGTGCCCCCGGACGCCCTCTACATGTGGACCCTGGACTTCGACAGCGAGATGTTCTTGCGCGACGCGGAGCGGAACGGCGCACGGCCCCTCGTCATGTATTCCTGGCCCGTCGCTCCAGAGACCGGTGAGTTCACGGGAGAGTCACGCCTGGAGCACGTCATTGCCGACTCCCTGCTGCAGTACCTCTACCAGGAGGCGGTTCTCCGCGTCCGTACAGCAAACCTCGAGCATCACGCCGAGTTCCGGGAAAAGGCGCCGGAAATGGCCGTCGACGAAGCCTCGATTCGGCAGTTCAGGTCGCGGTTCAAGTCTGTCGCCGAGAAGCTGGGCTTCCAGCAAGTCCCCCATGTGGATGGCAAGCAGGTCTTCTACGACCGCGCGGATGCCGCGCTGATGCTCTTCTCCGCGGAGGTGGCGCGCGACAGCATCCACGTTTACGCCCAGGATGGCCGCGAGTTCGCGAAGCTCTGTTCCCTCGTGGACGACAATCTCGAAGTCGACCGCTGGTCGTAGCATGCCTCCCGTCATCACCTATATCATCGAGCAGCACGCAGCCGATGTGGCCTTCCTGTGGGGGCAGCGACAGCGGGTGCTCACCGCGCCTCATTACCGCCTGAAAGACCTGGTTGCCTTCGACGAACGGATACAGGCGAACCTGGATGGTTTGCAGCTCGCGGGCGACTCCGGCTGGGAAGCCTGCGCGGAGGAGGGCGCCAACATGGGCGCGGATCCGGGGGCAGTTTTTGCGTCGACGGTGCTGGCGCTCCAGCACCGCAGCCCGGAGCGGTTCGGTGAGATGCTCTCGCATGTGGACCAGGAGCCAATGCTTGAGGCAGCGGTAACATCAGCCCTCGGCTGGGTACCGAGCCCTGTCGTATTGCCACTCGCACGGGAACTGCTACGAGCGGCGGAGCCATTGCGGCGGCGGATAGGAGTCGCGGCTTACGCCATTCAGCGGAGTGATCCTGGAAGTCCGCTGGCGGGGGCACTGGGGGACGCGGCCCCCGAGGTTCGCGCCCGGGCACTGCGTGCGGTCGGCGAGCTTGGAAGGCGAGACCTGCTTCCGAACCTGAACGCATTCCTCCAGGAAACGGACGAGAGGTGCCGCTTCTGGGCCGCTGCGTCAGCCGTGCTGCTGGGCGATCGGGCAGTCGCGCTTGAAGTGGTCGAGGCCTTTGCTGTTACCCCTGGCCCCTTTCAGCCTCGCGCACTTCAATTCGCACTCCGGGCCGCAGGGCTGAAGCGCGCGCGCGAACTGATTGCCAGACTGCGCGAGGACGTGACCAGGCTCCGGATGGCGGTGATGGCTGCGGGCATCAGCGGCGGATGTGCGGAACTGCCGTGGTTGCTGGAACTGGCACACGTCCCTCAATGGGGGCGCCTTGCGGCAGAAGCTTTTTCACTCGTTACGGGAGTGGACCTCGAACTCGAAGGGCTGGCGGCTCGCCCCTCCCAGAATGGCGAGCGTCACGACTCGGACCAAGAGGGGGATGTGCTTGAGCCCGATCCTGACGAACACCTCCCATCGCCGGAGCCGGTGAAACTGAATCGCTGGTATCGGGAGCACGAAGGACGGTTCGCGAAGGATGCGAGATGCTTCATGGGCATGACTCCCTCCATCGATGGGTGTTTTCGCGTGTTGCGGCTGGGCACCCAGCGGCAGCGGATTGCCGCCGCCATCAACTTGTGCCTGCTCGACCACAAGGCGATTCTCCACGAGTGGCGCGCCCCGGCCTGGCGTCAGGAGTAGATGCAGATGGACGGGACGCGTGCGTGTGTCCCGTGTTTGCGCCTCCGGTGCGGGTTCAGGGGCGTGGGGACGTTGGGGGCTGGTAATAACACCCAAGTGTTCGCCCCCGTCTACGTGCGCTCTTGATGCCACCCGTGTTGTCTTCGTCCCAGGCCTTCCTCATCCGAACCGGCGCGCGTCGATGACCTCGCCGGTCCGGCTGCCTTCCACGCTCTCTACGTAGGCCGGAGCCACCTTCTCCGCCGGCATCCCGGGCACGTTATCCGCTGCATGAGCCCCGTCTTCCGTGAGCCGGGAGGTCGGCGCAAGCTGCCATAGTGAACGGAACCCTCTCCGCGCGGCGACAGCTGCCATGATGGTGGTTCCACGACGCCGCCACGACCGATTGTACGCACCTGTAGTGCTGACGGCAGGCAGCCCCCGGCTCGTGCACTTCTGCCTGGCACTGGACGCCCGGGCCAACGTGCCCTTCCTCGACCACCGTCCGGCCGGCGGGGCCTACGGGCCTCCGGAGGCTGTGCCTGGCGCCCACGGGACGGAGCATTGCGGCGGACTGCCCGCGCTGCTTGCCTCCGCCCCACGCACCTTCCACCTTCACTTCATGGGTCCGAGACGCTCCTCTTCCGGCCTGCTGGCGGACGCCATGGGGAGAGGAGTGGGCCGGACACGGGCCGCTCGCTGGGACGCGTCCTGCTCCCCACGCCCGCCGCGTGGAGGGGAGCCATGTTGCGCTCACCTCACCGGTTGCTGATTGCAGCCACTTTGGCCCTGGGGCTCGCCATCACCGCCGGGCTCATGGTCTTCGACAGGTTGACCCTCGCCAGCCTGGAGCGCGAGGCCCTGCTTCAGCAGGCCGCTCGCGCCGACCACCTCGCGGACCAGCTCTACACCCGCCTGGAGATCACCGCCCAGGTTGCGCGCACCATGGCGGCGCTGGCCAGTCCGCTCCGGGAGCGCTCCGACGTGGAGGACCTCGTCCAGGGCACGCTGGCCTCCACCTCGCCGGAATACGTCTACGGCATCGGAGTGTGGTTCGCTCCGTACGCGCTCGAGCCCCGCAGTCGCTGGGTGGGAACGTATGCCCACCGCGAGCTCGAAGATGCCCAGCGCATCGTCCTCACCTACGAGTGGTCCAGTCCCGCCTACGACTACCACCGCCAGCCCTGGTACGTGCAGGGCCTCCAGGTCGAGGGGCACCCCTTCCTCAGCGAGCCCTACTTCGATGTGGACCTCGTCTACTCGTCCCTCCTCATACCCTTCCGGGGGGAAGACGGGTCGCCGCGAGGCGTGGTCAGCGTGGACGTCGTCCTTCCCCAGCTGCGCGCCCTCGTGGCCCGCGCGAATACCTCCCCGCAAGAGACGTTCTCCGTGGTGACTCGCGCCGGACGCCTCTTCGCCCACCCGCAGGAAGCCTCCCTCCTCTCCTGGGCGAGAGCGCAGGGCCGGGCGGGCGAAGCGGGAGTCCTGTCGGAGCTGTCGCTCGAGGACCTTCGCGCGTACGAGGAAGCGCAGGGGCTGGCGGGCGACCGGCACTCCCAGCTCTCCGCGGTACCCGATGCCGGCTGGACGGTCCGCGTCTCCACCGACAAGGACTCGCTCTTCGCCGACTCACGTCGCCTGCACGCCACCTTGCAGGTCATCGGTCTCGTCGTGTGGGGCGCCCTGCTCGCGGGGCTGGCGGCGGGCATGCGCACCTTGCGCGTCCGGTCCCTGTCTCGTGCCCTCGCCCAGCAGGCGCGGGAGCGCGCGGCACTGGAGCAGAACGAGCGGATGCTGCGCGAGGTGCTCGAGACCTCCATGGACGGCGTGGCGGCGGTGGATGCCGGAGGCCGGCTGGTGGCGTGGAACTCCAGCGCGGAGCGCATCTTCGGCTGGCCCCGCGAGGACATCCTCGGCCGCCTGGCGGTGGAGACGCTCTGCAGGCCCGAGGACCGACGCCAGCGGAGCCACCAGCTCGCGCGCATCATCGCGACGGGCTTCACCTCCATGACGACCTGCCGGCAGGGCTCCCTCGCGCTGCGCCGGAACGGAGAGGTGTTCCCGCTGGAGGCCAGCCTCTCCACCGTGCACCTCGACGGCACGCACCGGGTCTATGGCTTCTTCTCCGATGTCTCCGAGCGCCACCGGGCCGAGGAAGAGCGCCAGCGGCTGCTCGAACGGCAGCACGACCTGCTCTCCCAGCTGCGCCGCCGTTCCGCCGAGCTCCGGGCCATCATCGACAACATGGTGGAAGGTGTCTTCGTGGCCGACGCGGAGGGCCGGCTCTCCTTCGTCAATCACGCGGGCCTGCGGATGTGCGGAGGGGACCCGCTCGACGCCATCTCGCTGGATGGGGTGATTCCTCGCACCTGTGCCCTGCGCAGCCTGGATGGAGCGCCGCTGGAGCGCGAAACCCTGCCGATGTTCCGGGCCCTGCGGGGGGAGGTCGTCGTGGGCTGCGACATCCGGGTGCTCCAGCCCGGTGGCGAGCGGATACTCCGCATGAACGCGGCCCCCATTCCCGACGAAGAGGACCGGGTGTCGGCCGCCGTGGTGGTCATCCATGACGTCACCGAGGCCGTGGAGTTCGACCGCCTCAAGGACGCGTTCGTGCAGATGGCTGCCCATGAGCTGAAGACCCCGGTGACGGTGATGAAGTCCTTCGCCCAGCTGGCGCTCAAGACGGAGTGCGGCAGAGACCCCACCCTGGGCCGGCTGCTGGCGGGCATCGACCGGGGGGCCAACCGCATCGACCAGCTGGTTCGCACCTTGCTCGACGTCTCCCAGCTGCACCTGCGGCGCATGCAGCTGGTGGAGGAGGCGCTGGACCTGCGGACGCTGGTGGAGGAGACGGCACGCCGGATGTCCGAGACACGGCAGGGACACCTCCTCCATGTCCACGTGGACGAGGCCATTCCGGTGTGGGGAGACCCGGCCCGCCTGGAGCAGGTGTTCATCGCGCTGCTCGACAATGCCATGCGGTACTCCCCGCCGGCGGCGCCGGTGGACGTGGTGCTCGCCATCGACGGGGAGGAAGTGGAGGTGTCCATCCAGGACCAGGGCATCGGCATCCCCGCCGACAAGCAGCCCCGGCTCTTCAACCGCTTCTACCGTCCCCATGCGGGGACACCGCATGACCGGGGCGGAATGGGCGTGGGGCTCTACATCGCGCGGGAAATCGTCCAGCAGCACGGAGGGCAGCTCACGCTGGAGAGCCGGGAGGGGGAGGGGACCACCGTCCGCGTCCGGCTGCCGCTGCGCGTGGCGCACGAGGGGACCGACGCGCATCCGAGCGCTCCTGGACACGACGACGCACACGCCTGAACGGCGCGTGCGCGATTGGCTACGCTCGGGGCATGACCGGTCAGCGACCCAGGACCTGTGCCGCCTGTGGGCGAGGCATTGCGGCCCGCGAGGTGTACTACCGCTTCAAGCTCGTCCTCGAAGGCGAGCAGGACGTGCTCGATACACCCGGGGGTGGGGGCGGGGACGACCTCGCGGCGCTCGTGCGCCAGCTGGAGGAAGGCCCCGAGGATGTCCGCGAGCTGGAGGAGCAGGTGCACTGGGAGCGCGCCGGCGTGGTCTGTACCGCGTGCCGTTCGGTGGTGGTGCGCATGCTCGCGCCCTCCAGTGAGAATTCCGGGCCGCACTGAGGCTCGGCGCTGCTCGGTCAGCGGCTCCCGCCAGCGGGGGCAGGCGCGGGAGCGGGCTTCACGTCGGTGTTCTGGCCCGCGACGATGCGCCACTGTCCCCGGGTCTTCTTCACCACGTAGCGCATCTGGGTGCGCAGCACTCCGGGCTCGGTGGCCTGGACGCCCGGAGGAAGCCCTGCGTACCCGGTGACCCGGTGCTCCGTGTCGACCACCGCCACGCCACCCTCGAGGAACAGGAGCTTCCGCACCGTCACCTCGCTCCGGCTGCCTTTGAAGGCGGTGCTGAAGACGAAGGCATGCCGCTTCTCGATTTCGGGGCGGCCGACGAAGATGGTGCCGACGATGTTGATGAACTCGGCGTCCTCGGCGAAGTCCTTGCTCCAGGCCGCCGCATCTTGACGGTTCCAGGCTTCGGTCTGCTCGGCCACCAGCTTGCGAAGGGCCGCTTCGTCCTGTGCGCGCGCTCCGGCCGGAGCCGCACCGGCCAGGGGGGAGAGGGCGAAGGTCAGCAACACCGCAGCGAGGGTCGCGAAGGAAACTCGGGCTCGAATCACACAGCCTCCAGGGAGCAGGGTTTTCACGCACGCGGAGGCGTGCCCACGGCTCGGCGCGCAGTATGCCTCCGCTCAGCTGGGGCGCGAATAGAACTCGTCGAGCCAGCGACCCTCGAAGTCATACATGATCTTCAGCGTCCCCAAGCGGGAGCGGCCGGTGTACTTCCCGTCCTCGAAGAGGGGCTTGAGAACGGCCTTGACCAGCAGGTACCCGCCGCCTCGGACCTCGGGGTTGCGGACCAGCATCCTCTCCTCGACGTGGACGAGGGTCTCCGGTGGGAAGGAGACCTCCCCGTCATCGAGCTCGAGGCGGCGCCCCACCTCCTCGAAGAACGTCTCCACGTCCCGACCGATCTTCTCGTCCGAGAGGTGCGCATCGAGCTCGGCCATCACGTGAGTCCAATCCATGGCGTCTTCCTTCCGGCTCAGTGGGTGGTGACCTTGTCGAAGATGATCGTGTCTCCAGAGACCTTCCCATGGATGCGGTAGTCGCCGCCCTGGCCCAGGATCTTGATCTTGTATTGATAGCCTTCCAGCTCGGACGGGACGATGCCCGTCTGGCCCTTGGGGGGAACGACTCCCTTCTGCATGGCGTTCTCGAACTTGGGGCGCAGCGTTGGCTGGTCGGCAAGGAACTTCGCGGCCTCGCCTTCGAAGACGGGGGTGAGCTGCTTGCCTCCAATCGGGACGCGGGGCGGGGCCTTGGCTGGCGGCTGGGGATATCGCTGCTGCCAGCCCTGCTGTCGCTCGGCGACCTTCACGGGATGGTAGGGGTCTCCCTCCACGCCCGGCGCGGGCTTGTAGCCGGGCTTGGAGGGTGTGGCTGGCGGGACCTGCGGCTCCTTGTCCCCCGGCGACCCCTTGGAGCCCTCGTTGCGCACCATGAACGTCGTGGTGCCGGCGAGGCCCGCGGCGAGGCCCGGACCGGCCACGTCGATGGCGATGACGCCTGCCCCTCCCGAGGCCATGGCGCCACCCCCGGCGGTTGCCAGGGCAGGAGCACGCGCCAGGGCGGGGAGGGTCAGCTTCGGAAGCTGCCCGGCCTTGGCCGCGGCGCCTCCCAGGGTGGCGATGAAGACAATCACCTGGCCGGTCAGCTCGCCAATCATCAGGCTCTGCCGCTCGGTGGGCGCCTTGGTGAAGCGGTCCAGCCAGTCGTCCACGAGCTTCTTCAGTCCCGCCGGCATGCCCTTCAGCGCGGCGAGCACCTGACCCATGCTCTCGTCGAACGCGGCGCCGCCGTCGATGAAGCCGTAGACGAAGCGGACCAGCAGGTCCATCACCGCATAGAGGAGGCTCACCACCCCCTTGATGAGGTCGACGATGGCCTCACCGGCCCCCACGAGGATGCCGATGATGGCGTAGACCGCCGCCATCAGGACGTTCACCGTCTCCTCGAAGATGGTGATGATGGTGGAGAGCGTCTCACGCCTGCCGGCGGGCAGTGGGGCGATGGCGGCGCGCAGCTCGCTGAAGACCGCGCGCTGCGCCTTGCGGACCGCGTCGATGAGGCCCCCGTACGCCGACTCCTTGAGGGACTGGTAGGGCTTGGAGACGTGCTCTTCCCAGAGCTCGCCAATCCCCTTGCGCTGCACCACGGGCGAGGAGGCCGAGCCGGACTGCTGCACCACGTGAGCCAGCTCGTGCGCGAGCAGGTGTCTGCCAGCGCCCGAACCCAGGTCGGGCATGCCGCGCGCGAAATAGACGTCCGTGCCGTGCGTGAAGGCATGGGCGTGGAGCTGACGGTTGAGGTGGGCCGCCTGTCCGTCGGAGTGCAGTCGCACCCGACTGAAGTCCACCCCGAAAGCCTGCTCCATCTCGGAGCGGACCGGCACTGGCATGGGGCGCCCCGCTCCACGGGAGCTGGCGAGCGCGTGCTCCAGTCCACCGGTCCGGCTCGCCGGCAACGCTCCGTCCACTCCCTGACTCCGGCGCGATACCACGGGCCCGGACACGCCCTGCAGGTTCCGGGGCGGAGCGCCCGTGGGCCGCATCACCCAGTCGGCCATGGCATCGGCCTGACGCTCGTGCGGGTCATCCGTGCGGCCGATGGCGAGGCGGGGCTGGACTGGCAGCCCCTGCGAAGAGGCACGAGGCGGCAGCAGGGGAATGCGGTCGAGGTGGAAGTCGAGCCGGGAGGCAGTGCCCGCGCGGTCCTGCGGCGCGGGCTTCCGTGGAATCGGGGCCGAGCGAGGCTCGCTCTGCTGCTGACGCGCTGTCGGGGCCTGGAAGGAGCGCATGTGTACCCCACGTGGAACCCTGCTGCCGGTCCCATCGTGAACCCCCTTCACCCGCCGTTCAAGCGCGGCTGCGTCCAATCCCAGACAACCACTGCCCACTCGTCAGTCGCGTCCCGGAAGGTGTGGACGGTCCGGAAGCCGACCCGCTCATGCGCGCGCATGGAGCGGAGGTTGCGGACGGAGACCTCCGTGGCGATGAAGTCGAACCGCCCCTGATAGAGCTCGCGGTGCTTCTCGTAGAGCTGCTCGAACAGGCCCTGCCCTCGGTGGGCCTTGTCGATGCAGATCTGCCCCATCACGTAGTAGCGGTAGTCATTGAAGGGCCTGCCCCGGTAGTCGAGCGTGTCGAACAGGTCGAACATGGGCACCAGCACGGGCATCAGTGCCCGGCACTCCTTTGGCATCGTCAGGGCGTAGCCCGCGAGCGCATCGCCGTGGTGGGCGACGATGCTGGGCGCCAGGGCATGCATCTGCTCCAGCGCCGTCAGGTCGTGCTGCACGGTGACGAAGCCCTGCGCGCTCATCTCCTCCGAGGACAGCTCCTGCTTCAGGTTCTGCTTCTGCAGGACGAGAATCTGCTCGAGCTCCGCCCGGCCCCGCACTGCGTCCACCCGGTAGGTTCGTTCCATGACCGGGAGGATATGACGGAGCCCGGGGAGGCGTCAGTCGAGCAGTTGCATCAGGTCCGCACGTGTAATCGCCGCGGCACCGGAGGCGCCTCCGAGCGCGGACTCGAAGAGCGCGCGCTTCTTGTCCTGCAGGGTGAGGATCTTCTCCTCGACAGTTCCCCTCGAAACCAGGCGGTACACCATGACCGGCCGCTGCTGGCCGATGCGGTGCGCGCGGTCCGCGGCCTGCGCCTCCACGGACGGGTTCCACCATGGGTCCACCAGGAAGACATGGTCCGCCGCCGTGAGGTTGAGCCCCGTGGCGCCCGCCTTGAGGGAAATCAGCATCACCGGTGGGCCCTCCGGGGCCTGGAACGACGCGGCCACCTGGCCCCGGTTGGACGTGCTCCCGTCCAGCCGGATGTAGCCGATGCCCGCCTCCTTCAGCGCCGGCTCGATGAGGTCCAGCATGGAGGTCCACTGGGAGAAGACCAGCGCCTTGTGCCCGTCCGCGACGGCCGTGCCGAGCGCCTCCAGCAGCGCCTCCACCTTGGAGGACGTCTTCGCCTGCTGGCCCGGCACCAGGGCGGGGTGACACGCGGCCTGGCGCAGCCGCAGCAGCGCCTCCAGCGCCTTCAGCACGCTGCCGCCCTCCTCGAGCTGCGACACCACCTCTTCGCGTGTGGCGGCGTACACCGCGTCGTAGACGGCGCGCTCCCGCTCCGTCAGGTTGACGTGCCGCACGGACTCGGTGCGGGGAGGCAGCTCGGGCGCCACGTCCCGCTTGAGCCTGCGCAGCACGAAGGGGCGGATGCGCGCGCGAAGCTGCTCCGCCGCGCCCTTCTGGTTGTCCGACACGGGCCGGGACCAGCGCTCCTCGAACTCCTTCCGCCCTCCGAGCAGGCCCCGGTTGGTGAAGTGCATCAGGCTCCACAGCTCCTCGAGCCGGTTCTCGATGGGCGTGCCGCTCAGCGCCAGCCGGAAGGCGGCCTGCAGGCCGTACGCCGCGCGCGCCACCTGGCTGTCCGGGTTCTTGATGGCCTGCGCTTCGTCCAGCACCACCGTCTCCCACGTCTTCGCCCCGAGCACCTCCGCGTCCAGGCGCAGCAGCGCGTAGGTGGTGAGCGTCACGTCGGCCGTCTCGTCCAGGGTGCGGCCGGGGCCGTGGTAGACGGACACCTTCAGCGAGGGACGGAAGCGCTTCACCTCCGCCTCCCAGTTGGGGAGCACGCTCGTGGGCGCCACCACCAGCGTGCCGGGCCCCAGGACGCAGAGGGTCTGCAGCGTCTTGCCCAGGCCCATGTCGTCCGCCAGCACGCCGCCCAGCCCTGCCTGTCGCAGGAAGGTGAGCCAGCTGATGCCCTGGAGCTGGTACGGGCGCGGCGTCGCGGTGAGGTCCGCCGGCAGCTTCACGTCCGGCAGCTTCTCGAAGCCCTGGACGAGGGGCGCCAGCCGCTCCAGCCCGGGCGGGGGCGGGTGGTCCAGCGCCTCGCACAACCCTGTGAGCTGGGGGATGGCGTGGTTGGCGAGCCGCCCGTCCCGGCCACGCGCGGCCAGCAGGTCCGCCACGCGCTGCCCATGCGTCTTCAGCCACGCGCCAGGCAATGGCGCCCACCCGCCGCCCTCCAGCGGCACCAGGCCCAGGCCTTCCTCCCACGCGCGCATCACCGCCGCGGCGTCCACCGAGCGCGGCGCGTCCGTCCCCGCGCCCTCCACCTGGAACTCGAAGGCGAACTCCACCCGGGGCACCCCGCCCTGCGTAGCGCCCGCGTCCACCGAGAGGGTGGGGCGCAGCTTCACGTTGGGGCTCACCACGCGCGCCGCGTCTCCGGTGAGGCCGCCGCGCCAGCGCCGCAGCTTGTCGGCGAGCTGCACCGCCTCCTTGCCCTGCACTGTCACGCGCCGGCCAGGCACCATGTTCAGCTCGTCGCGCAGCCCGTGGATGAGCTTCTGCTCGGCGGCCTCGTCCCGGACGGGCACCGCGCCCTTCAGGTACACCATGCGCCCGTTGTCGATGCGCACCGTCGGCGGCGAGCCGTACACCAGCGTGGGCAGCACCGAGAGGCCTGAGTCCAACTGGTTGAGCTCCATGGAGATGCTCGGCTTGAGCGTGCGGTCGATGGGCGGAAGCCGCTGGCTCTTCACGTCCACCGGCATGCGCCGCGCGAGGTCCGGCAGCACCTTCCCGGTGAGGTCTCCCATCTGCGAGGCGGAGAAGGTCTTCTCCTGCGGGAGGTGCTCCAGCCGAGGGCCGGTGAGGGCCTGCTCCCCGATGGGGCACAGCGTCCCGCCCCACAGGGCCACGCCCGGGGTGACGACCTCGGTGACCTGAGGGTCCTTCTCGATCTTCAGCACCGTCTGCTCGCCACGGTCCTCCACGGTGACGCGCGGGAGCAGGGGCTCGCTGGAGACGGAGACGAGCGCGCCGTCGAAGATGACGGTGCGCGCGGGCTCCAGCGCGCGCAGGAGCGCGGTGAGCCGCTCGGGCGGGAGAGCGCCCTTGGTGGGCTTGAGCAGCAGCTTGTCCGCGACCAGGTCGCACGGCTCCACCTGGATGCGGGCCGCCTCCACGGGGTTCGTCAGCAGCGACGCCAGGCTGCGCGCCAGCAGCCGCGCGGTGTTGTCCGGGCGCACCAGCAGCCGCTCGAGCTGGAGCCCTCCGTTCACGCGCTTGAAGCGGTACACCATGCGCTCGGACTTCGGCGCCGCACCGGGGCGGGGCGCAGCCGGGGCGGGGGCGGGCCGGGCGGGGGCGGGGCGGGCGACATTGGGCCCGCCCGTCACGGGTTTCGCGGGGGCTCGCTGCGCGGGCGCGCGCTGCGTCACCGAGTGGTGGAGGAAGATGGCCGCCGCCACCACGTGCTCGCAGGGGTCCACCTTGCCGCGGCACTCGCACTCCCAGATGGCGTCCTCCGGGTAGAGCGTGGTGGTGAGGAGCGCCGTGCGGCCGGTGGCGCGCACCCGCAGCACGGACTCCTCCTCATCGAAGGACTGCACCGTCACGGCGCCGGCGCGGGCAAGGCCCATGCCGGCGGTCCAGGTGTCCGGGCGCGCTTCCTCCCGGACGGCTTCGAGCAGCTCGGCGGTCACAGACATGCGGTGACCGCCTCCCTATCGCCGTGGCGGGACTCGCGCAACAACGCGCCCGCCCACAGTGGCTATTGGTAGGTGTCCAGGTACGCGCGGTGGCTGTTGGAGAACTCGAAGTTGGTGAACTTGTCCCAGTTGATGGACCAGGTCATCAGCCCCTTGAAGCCGGGGTAGCCCGCGGGGTTGCGCAGCACGTAGGCGCCGCCGAAGGACTGGCCCCTGATGAGGTAGTCGAGCGCCCGCTGCACGTTGGCTGGCGTCGTGTACCCGCCACCCGCCGCCTGGGGCGAGGAGGGCAGGCCAATCAGCACCTGCTCGGGCCGGAGCGCCGGGAACATCGCGCTGGTGTTGCCGCCGACGGGGAAGCCGCGCAGCAGCATCTCCGCCATGGCCACGTGGAAGTCCGACGTGCCCTGCGCGTAGGCCCGCCCGTCCAGCGCCGTCACCGTCCCGGTGTTGTAGTGCTGCACGTGCAGGTACGTCAGCCTGTCTCGCAGCGCGTAGATGACGGGCAGGTACGCGCCCCACGGCCCGCCGTAGGCCGCCATGCCGCCCTGCACATAGGCCGTCTCCGGCGCCATGGTGAGGATGAAGCCCGCGCCGTTGCGGTCCAGCAGCTGCCGCGTGGCGGAGATGAGGTTGATGATTCGGGGCGTGGTGGGGTTGCGGAAGTCGGTGTCCCCTCCATTGAGGGACAGTGAGCTGCCCTCCAGGTCCAGGTCCATGCCGTCGAAGCCGTACGTGTCGATGAGCGCCTGCATGGTGGTGATGAAGTTCTGCCGGGCGGTGGCGTCATCCAGGTGCACCGTGCCATTCGCGCCGCCGATGGAGATGAGCACCTTCCTGCCCTGGCCCTTCAGGTACGCGATGTCCGCCTTGAACTCGGCGACCGTCGCGTTGTACGGCGAGAACGCCATGTTGCCCGAGCCCGCGCCGCCCACCGGCTCCGCGAAGGCGACCTGGATGACGTTGAACTTCGATGACACGTCGCGCAGCCGGATGTTGGTCGAGCCGTTGTCGAAGTTGTGCCAGTAGCCCACGATGATCTTGCTGCCAGAAGGCTGGCTGCCCGTCGTCGTCGCGGCCACGCTGTTGCTCGCCACCGAGCGGTTGCCCGCCGCATCCCGCGCCTTCGCGGTAAAGGTGTACGCAGTGTTCGGCGCCAGGCCCGTCACCGTGGCGCTGGTGGCGCCCGAGGTGCTCGCGGACGCAGCCGCGCCGCCGTTCACGAAGATTTCGTAGCCGGTGACCGCCACGTTGTCCGTCGACGCATTCCACGCCAGGGACACGCTGCTGCTGGTGACGCCCGTGGAGCGCAGGCTGCCCGGCGCGGTAGGCGCCTGGGTGTCAGGCACGGGCTGGTTGGGCGTGGTCGTGCTGTACACGGCGCTGGCGGCGGAGCGGTTGCCCGCCGCGTCCCGGGCCTTCACGGTGAAGGTGTACGTCGTGTTCGCCGCCAGGCCCGTCACGGTGACACTCGTGGCTCCCGACGTGGTGGTGGACGGGGACGTGCCACCATTGACGAAGACCTCGTAGCCGGTGACGCCCACGTTGTCCGTCGACGCGCCCCAGGTCAGAGAGACGCTGTCATGCGTCTTCGCCGGGGACGTGAGCTGCGAGGGCGCGGTGGGCGCCTGCGTGTCCACGGGCGGCGGGCCGGAGCGCTCCAGCCACAGCGCCAGGACATACGGTGGCTCCCAGCCAGGCAGGGACGTGTGGGACTGGCGGCAGTCGTAGGACTTGCCCGCATAGGAGGCAATGTCGCCCGTGGTGTACGCGACGTAGGGGGCCCACTCCCCACGGTCCGCGGCGGCGGCCGGAGTGGGGAGCAGGGACAGCAGCAGGGTGGCGAGGACCACCAGGACGGAGAGGCCCGCTCGGTGGAGGTGACGGAGAGGCGGCATGAGGGTTGCCTTTCAGGAACGATGAGGTGCCCATGCGAAGAGAGCGACGAAGCCCTCATTTCGGGTCAAACCTCACGAAACGCCGCGGGGGAGGGCGACGCGCGTGCGCCGTCCCCCCGGTGTCCCTGCGTGTCCCGAGGCGTCGCTACGTCACGGGACCACGAGCTCGCAGCAGCCCGGGATGGCGCCCTTGCGGAGGGGTGTTCATCCCGTGCGGAAAGCTCACCTGCTTCGTCTTCGGCTTCTTCCCCTGGGGCTCCACGCTCATCGCTACCTTCTTCGTCGATGCGCGTCGGGTTCGCGGGGTCGTGCGTTATCCCTCAGGGAAGGGGATGCCGACCTTCATCCGCGAGGAGGATGCAACGGGCTCTGGCCACTCACGAGGCAGGCTGTCCTGGAGCGTGGGCAGTGGGAGTTCGAGAGGCGCGCGGCTCACCGGTGTGGTGGTGAATGGGGAGGCCTGGGGGGCGAAGCGGGTGGGGCCGAGGGAGTCGACACGGGGAGTCTCGGGAGAGAGCCCCCCTTCCGGCGGCGAAGCGCACGAACCCGTCCGACAGTCGGACAGGGTGGGCAAGGGCGCGCCGGGCAGTCTCTCCGCGGCGCACTCGCTGCCGGACTCGCTGGGGCGCCCCAAGTTGGATTGACACGGCGTTCCGTCGTCCGGCTCTACGTCGCTGCCGGACTCGCTGGGGCGCCCCAGGTTGGATTGACACGGCGTTCCGCCGTCCGGCTCTACGTCGCTGCCGGACTCGCTGGGGCGCCCCAGGTCAAATCGACACGGCGTTTCGCCGTCCGGCTCTACGGGAAGGGCTCCCTCACGGTGGCAAGGGGCTGCCTCGGGCACGGCGCTGCCCTCGGAGGCTGGCGCGAGACGGCCGAGCACGCGCTCATCGCAAGCCCTCATCAACACCGGTAGCTCGTGAGTGAGCGCCTCCGCGTCTCGCTCCCGCAGGGCGCCCATCGCGCAGCAGGCCCACTGGCGCAGCGACTCGCTGTCCATGAGGGGCACTCCCCGGGCGACGAGGCTCGACAAGCCCCTCTGCATCGATTGGACGAGCAGCAGATGCCCGGGACGGTCCGCAGCCCGGGCAGCCAACCTCAGCAAGTCGAATTCCAACTGAGCGCAGCGTTCATCGGACTCCCAGCGTGCCGCGGTCCACAATGCGAAGCAGGCGTCACCCAGCTGGCCCAGGGCCGTCGCAGAGGCGGTCGCGCAGCAGTCGGCCAGCAGTTCCACCACCAGCTGCCGTTTGAGGCAGAAGTAGCCCTCCAGCAGCCGCCTGCCGTCCGCGGAGCGCTCGTCATGAAACGCCAGGCCCATGTTCTCCAGCGTCACTGACTCGTCCAGTGCCACCGCGCGCGTCTTGCGCCCGGAGTGCTGTACCACCAGGCCCCGTGCTGCCAGCCGCCGCAGCGCCTCCCGCACGGTGCTCCGGCTCACCCCGTAGCTGCGCGCCAGCTTCTCCTCCGAGGCAAGCTGCCCGCTCCTTGGCAGTCTCCCCAGCGCAATCGCACGCTCGAGCTGCTCCTCAACGTAACCAACGAGCCCCACGCGCCCCATCACCGTCGCCCTCCTCGTCCAGGCTCCCGCCATCACAGCACGGGGGGCTGACATGGACGCGGGCGAGCCGCCCTCGTCGCCGACGGGGCAGGTGGGGGCTCCGGCCTTGGACCTCGCAAACCTGTCGGACAGCCAGACAGGGCTGACCGGAGGTTCGCCCAGAGGGGCCTCTTCTCGCGGCCCCGCGTTGGCGTCCGCTCGCACGCCGTTGTGGCCCATTGACAGCCCCTCCACTTGATGCCGGAGACGATGCGGCAGCGCCCCGGGCACGGGTTGCTCCCAGCTGGGCCGGCGTCGTTTCGGAGGACTTCTGGCGACCTATCTGGCTCGCCGGCCCACCGCGAAGATCAGGTCGTCATGGTCGGTATAGCCACCCGCGACACAGCTGGAGGGCACCTGTGCGGTGAACCCGAAGACGCCCCGGAAGGCCTGCACGTCACCGTCGGGCAGGGTGAAGGTGGCGGTGAGTTCCTGGCTGCCCGCCTCCGCCGGGCTGAGCCGGGCGAGATGCGTCCACACGGGCGCGTTCGCATCCGGCGCGTGGAAGAGGTCCAGCGTGTCCAAGGAGAAGAGGGCCCAGACGCTCGCGGTGACGGTCACCTGCTTTCCAGGTGCGAACGGACCGCCATCCACGGTGGCAACACGGAGCCGCTCCAGCGACTCGAGCTGCAGGTAGGTGCCGTCGCCGCTGTCTCCGTCAGGGCAGCTCGACGCAATCGTGTTCGGGGCATGGAGCTCGGGGCCTACGACGCCCCGGCCGTTCACGAGCACCCCGGTGTCGCAGGAGGTGGCCACGGTCCCGCATCGCGGTGCTCCTCGCACCGGGTCGGGCTCGGCGAAGCCGGGGTTGCGCACAGTGACGGAGACCGGTGCGCTCCAGCGGGTGTTGTACGACGTGTCGAACACCCGGGCCTTCACCGTAGCCGGACCGGGGAGTTCCCGCGTGGTGTCCCAGGGGAACTCGAAAGGAGCGGACGTGGCGCTTGCGCGAAGCCGGCCGTTGACCCAGTAGTCCACGCGGTGGATGCCAGCGTCGTCGAAGGCGAGCGGCAGGAGCCGCACGGTGCCCTTCAGCGGCCTGCCGGCTCCGGGGACGATGAGCCACACCCACGGCGGGTTCGCGTCGCGACTCGTGGGATTGAAGCCGGTGTGGAGCAGCAGGTCGGGCGAGCCGCGCCCCGCGAGCGACACCCGGCCCGGGGTGGCGTTGCCCACCAGCGCCGCAGCCACTTGCTCGGGAGCGGCAGAGGGGCGGGTCTCCAGGAAGAGCGCGGCGGCGCCGGCCACATGGGGCGCGGCCATGGAGGTCCCGGAGAGAACCTCGGTGGCCGTGTCGTCGGTGTTCCAGGCGGAGGGGATGTCATTGCCCGGCGCGAAGAGGTCGACGCAGGGACCGTGGTTGGAGAAGCCCGCCCGGAAGTCCGTGTCTCCGGTGGCACCCACGGTGATGGCTTCGGCGGTGCGTGCGGGAGACTCGTTGCAGGCGTCGAGGTTGTCGTTGCCAGCGGCCACGACGGTGGTGACGCCCGCCGCAACGAGATTGCGGACGGCCTGGTCCAGTGCCTCGGACGGCTCGAAGCCCAGGCTCAGGTTTGCCACCGCGGGCGGGACATGGTGGGCCGCGACCCAGTCCAGGCCCGCGATGACTGTGGACATCGTGCCCTCGCCATCGCAGTCCAGGACGCGTACCGCGTGCAGCGTCACCCGCTTCGCGACACCCCAGGTGCTCCCGCCCAGCGTCCCGGCCACATGCGTCCCATGGCCGTCACAGTCCTCCGCCGCACCTCCCGGCTCCACCGCGTCGAAGCCCTCGCCCAGCCGTCCCTGGAACTCCGTATGGGTGTGACGGATGCCCGTGTCGATGACATAGGCATGGACTCCCGCGCCTGTCAGCGCGGAGCTGTAGGTGCCGTCGAGCGGCAGGTCCTCCTGGTCGATGCGGTCCAGGCCCCAAGTGACGCTCGTCCTCCGGACGATGGCGTCCTGCTCGACCAGGGCCACGCGGGCATCCTGGCGCAGGGCCTCCACGCGGTCGGCCTCCACGTCGGCCACGAAGCCGCGTAGCGCGCGGGCATAGGTGTGCCTCACCTTCGCGCCATGCTGACGCGCGACGTCCGCTGCCTGTTGCCGAACGCTCGCCGACTGGACGTGCCCAGCCTCCGGGGTCGGCTTGAGCACGACGATGTAGCGGCCGGGGATGCGCTTCGCTCTCGGGCGCCGGACGTCCTGAGTGGAGGGGGGCTCCATGGCTTCGGCGCAGCCGCTCAGGGCCAGTCCCGACAGCGCCATGAACAGGAACTTCAGAAGGTGCTTCGTCATTCATTCTCCCGCGATGCCGCTCAGGGGCACTCGCGGGGATGACCCCCGAGGTGATTTCCACGGACGTTCCTCGGGACCTGCCCGCGCGTCCCGGACTCTCCGGGGGCGCGCGAGCAGAGTTCCGCGTGTGCCGCCGGGACCAGGCCGGCTCGGCGCGCACATCGGTGTTGCCGGTGCGCATGTCCTTTGTGGTTTACCGGGAGCATTCCCAGAACCAGGCTCGCTTGGCGCGCACACCGATGTTGCCGGTGCGCATGTCCTTTGTGGTCTACCGGGAGCATTCCCAGAACCAGGCTGGCTTGGCGCGCACATCGGTGTTGCCGGTGCGAATGTCCTTTGTGGACTACCGGGAGCGGTCCGGGGACCACGCTGGCTCGGCGCGCACGTCTGTATTGGTGGCGTGCACGCGCACGTCCTTCGGGGCCTACCGGGCGTCGCCCCGGAACCAAGCTGGCTCGGCGCGCACGTCGGTGTTGCCGGCGAGCATGCCCTTGGTGAAGAACGGGTTCTGGAAGAACACGTACGGGTGGATGAGCTCGGGGCGGCTCACGGCCTCCAACCGGGCGGAGAGCGCCGGCGGCAGGGTGAAGTCCAGCGCATGCAGGTTGCCCTCCAACTGCGCCAGGCTGCTCGCGCCGATGATGGTGGAGGCCACTCCCGGGCGCGTCGCCACCCAGTTGAGCGCCACCTGGGCCGGCGTGCGCTCCACCTCCTTCGCGACGGCGACCAGCTCCGCGACGAGCGCCCAGGGGCGCTCCTGCAGGAACTTGTCGGCCACCGGGTTGCCACTGGCCAGCAGAGCGTGGGCCCGGCCCTCTCCCTTCGGCTTCGCGCCGTCGCGCGTGTACTTGCCCGTGAGGAGCCCGCCGGCCAGCGGACTCCACGGGGTGATGGCGGCGCCCAGGGCGAGCGCGGCGGGGAGGTGCTCGCGCTCGAGGCTGCGCTCCGCGAGCGAGTACTCGAGCTGCAGCGCGCAGACCTTCTCCCAACCGTGCCGCTCCGCGAGCGTCTGCGCGCGAGCGAAGTACCACGCCGGCACGTCGGAGAAGCCGACGTAGCGGACCTTCCCCTCGCGCACGAGCGTGGTGAGCGTCTGCATCACCTCCTCCACGGGCGTCAGGCCGTCCCAGACGTGGAGCGTGTACAGGTCCACGTAGTCCGTCTTCAGGCGACGCAGCGAGCCTTCGAGCGCGCGGAGGATGTTCTTGCGCCCGTTGCCGCCCGCGTTGGGGTCACCCGGGGAGGCATTCGCCGAGAACTTGGTGCCGATGACGGCCCTGTCCCTCCCGCCGTGCTTCGCGAAGAAGTCGCCGATGATGCGCTCGCTCGAGCCGGACGTGTACGCATCCGCGGTGTCGAGGTAGTTGCCGCCCGCGTCCAGGTAGCGCGCGAGGAGGCCGTGCGCGACGTCCTCCGGGTTGCCCCAGCCCCAGTCGGTGCCGAAGGTCATGGTGCCCAGCGCCAGCGGGCTCACCCGCAGCCCCGTGTGGCCGAGAAGGTGGTACTTCGCCAGGGAATCGATGTGGCCGGTCGTCATGTCGTCTGTCTCCAGAAGGGGCCCGGGGGCCCGGCTCCTGGAGACAGATAGGGGAGGGAGCGCACGGGGGCAGCCCGGTTCTTGCGCCTGTTTGCGCGCCCTCCGCCGCGTCAGTCGATGTTGAAGTAGACGTCGTCGATGGCGCCGTGGAACTGGTCGTTGTTGTTGCCCACGCTCTTGGCGCCGATGGTGACCGGCTGGCCCACCGGGCTGATGTCGTAATCGGGCGGGATGAGCTCGCTGCCCTGGGCGACGTTGTCGATGAGGATGGTCAGCGTGGTGCTGGTGCGCTGGCAGGAGACCTTGTGCCAGGTGCCGTCCGCCACGCCCACCGCGGACTTCGCGATGATGGGGGTGGCGCCGCCGGTGGTGCGCACCACGCAGCTCGGCCTGCCGGTGACGGCGTCATCCAACTGCAGCTTCCACTGCGCGGTGCTGGCCAGCCCCTTCTGCAGGAGGTTGGAGCCATGGTCGCTGCTCAGCTCCGCCAGCGTGACGCGCACCCGCAGGCCGAAGGTGAACAGGGCCAGGCCCGGGTTCAGGTCCGCCTTGTCCGGGCTGGTGATGTCGGCCTTCGGGCAGGTGGTGCCCACACAGACGCCGGGGAACTTCACGCCCTGTCCCTCGTAGCCGGTGACGGGTACCACCGTGGCCCCGTTGGCCGTCTGGACGGTGCCGGTGTGGCCCTTGCCGCTGTCGTCCACCACGGTGGTGACCGGGTTCGTCACCGTGTCGAACCGGTAACGCAGCTTCTGGCTCACCGCGCCCGCCGCCAGCGGTCCGAGCAGCAGCACCGCCATGGATGCACTCGTCACCACCTGTCCCCGTCGTGTCTTCATTGCCTGGCGTCTCCTCAGTGCTACGGTTTTCCCTGAAACTGGGAGCGCGAGGGTAGTCGAGCGCCTCGGCGCAGGGCTACCCGCCCGCGCCCTCCGAGCAGGCGTCCTCCAGCGGGCGATTTCCCGAAGGCTTTCGAGCGGATGCTCTCGGAGTGTGAAAGAGTCCGGGCCCCGTAACACTTCTCGTACGGCATGGTGTTGAAGGTACGAGGTTGACAGGCACAACCCTAGGAACCGCATGGCCTTCTTGGATCGCGTACTGGACCCACCGAGCTACGGCTTCGAGAGAAACGGCCAGCTCTATGTCCCCACCCACCGGGAGATCTTCGCGGAGTTCTTCTCCAAGCTGAACATCTTCCGGACCCGGAAGAACTGGGTGGCGCTGTTCAGCTGGGTGACGAGCCTGAGCTTCGGCATCCCCCTGGCCCTCTTCTTCATGTACCACTTCAGCTGGGGGCTGCTGGCGCTGGGGTTCGTCTACAGCATGGTGGTGCTGGGCACCCACGGCACCATCTGGCTGCACCGGTACTCGACCCACGGCGCGTACCAGTTCAAGAACGCGTTCTTCCGCGAGCTGTGCCGCAACCTGGTGCCGAAGATTGTCGTGGACGAGGCCTACGTCATCTCGCACCACGTGCACCACAGCCTCGTGGAGCAGCCCGGGGACCCGTACAACGCGCGCGCCGGGTGGCTCTACTGCTTCCTCGCGGACGTGACGCACCAGGGCATCAACAAGAACCTGGACCGCAAGGACTACGAGCACGCCTGCAAGCTGATGAAGCACACGGGCGTGCACCTGAACAGCTATGAGCAGTACCAGAAGTGGGGCTCGCTCTGCCATCCGGGGTACACGGTGGCGCACTTCGCCCTGAGCTGGGCGTTCTGGTACGGCGTGTTCTTCCTCATCGGCGGTCACCCGCTCGCGCTGGCCCTCTTCGGCATGTCCGGCGTGTGGGCCATCGGCGTGCGGACGTTCAACTACGACGGGCACGGCGGGGGCAAGGACCGGCGCCGTGACGGCGTGGACTTCAACACCCGCGACCAGTCCATCAACCAGCTCTGGCCGGGCTTCGTCGCCGGGGAGTGGCACAACAACCACCACCTCTACCCGAGCGGGGCCCGCAGCGGCTTCCTGCCGTACCAGCTCGACCTGGCGTGGCTCTTCATCCGCAGCTGGGCCTGGCTCGGCGCCATCAGCTCGTACCGCGACTACAAGCAGGACTTCCTGACCCGCTACTACCAGCCCTGGCTGGAGCGCCAGAAGACCGGCGCGCCGCCTTCGCCCGCGGCCAGCGAGGCCCCAGGCGGTCCCTGACGCGAGGCTGCCCGACGGGGGTAGGCTCTGTTTCCATGACCTACCAACGCAATCCGGTGAAGGCGCCCCGCGTCTCGGGCGTGGCGCTCAAGGCCTTCGTCAACACCCTGGAGAGCAGCCTCGGCTCCGTGGTGCTGGAGAAGCTGGTGCGCGACAGCGGCATCGACGCCTGGCGTGAGCTGTCCGCCGGCGCCGCGCCGCCGCTCCAGCTCCCGCTTCCCCCGGGCGCTCCCGCGACGGAGCCCCAGACGCCCGTCGAGCAGGCCGCGCGCGCCGTCGCCGCGTCGCCCGTGCCGGCGGAGCGGGAGAGCGTCTCCGCCTACGTGCGTGCCTACCGCGAGGGCGGGGTGGACCCCGTCGCGGTGGTGCGGCGAATCCATGAGGCGGTGGTGCGGCTCGACGGCGGGAAGGACCGCCTGGGCCTGTTCATCGCGCGCAAGCCCGACGAGGTGCTGCGCGCCGCCGAGGCCTCCGCCGAGCGGCTGCGCGCGGGCCGTCCGCTGAGCGTGCTCGACGGCGTGCCCGTCGTCCTCAAGGACGAGGTGGACCTGGCCGGCTTCCCCACGACGCTGGGGACGAAGTTCCGCACCGAGGTCGCCACGGCGGACTCGACGGTGGCCGCGCGCCTCAAGGCCGCCGGGGCGCTCATCCTCGGCAAGGCCAACATGAACGAGATTGGCATCAACCCCATCGGGTTGAACCCGCACCACGGCGCCACGCGCAACCCGTGGAACCGGGGGCACATCACCGGCGGCAGCTCGAGCGCGTCCGGGGCCGCGGTGGCGGCGGGCCTGTGCCCGCTGAGCATCGGCGCCGACGGCGGTGGCTCCGTCCGCATCCCCGCCGCGCTGTGCGGCATCGTCGGGCTCAAGGCCACCTGGGGCCGCATCCCCGAGACGGGCGTGCCCCCGCTGTGCTGGAACGTGGGCCACGTGGGGCCCATGGGCCTCACCGTCGACGACGTCGCCGCCATGTACGCGCTGCTGGCCGGGCCGGACGGCCACGACGTCGTCGCCCAGACGCAGCCGCCCCACCACCTGTCCGGCTATGAGAACGGCGCGCTGGCCGGCGTGAGGCTGGGCATCTGCCACGCCTACTTCGAGGACGCCGACGCGGACGTCGTGGCGCGCTGCCGCGAGGCGGTGCGCGCCCTCACCGACGCGGGCGCCACGGTGGTGGAGATTCCGGCGCCGGACCTGAACACCCTCCTCTGGACGCACAGCTGCATCATCCTGAGCGAGATGGCGGAGTCCATGCTGCCGCAGGTGAAGGCGCGCCCCGCGGACTTCGGGCTCGACTCGCGCACCAACCTCGCCATCGGCCGGCACTTCCGGGCCACGGACCTGGTGCACGCGCTGCGGCACCGGCACCGGCTGACGCGCGAGCTGCTCGCCGTCATGGCGGACGTGGACGTCATCGTCACCCCCACGACTGCCTCCACCGCTCCGGCCATTCCCGAGACGACGCTGCCGGATGGCGAGTCGAACCTGCCGGTGGTGGATGCGCTGATGCGCTTCGTGCGGCTGGGCAACCTGACGGGCTTCCCCGCGCTGTCCGTCCCCGCCGGCTTCGACAGGGCGGGACTGCCCGTGGGCGTCCACCTCACGGCGCGGCCCTACGAGGAGCACCTGCTGCTGCGCCTGGGCCGCGTGGTGGAGCGCGCCACGCCGCACCGCACGCCGTCCATCCACGTGCGCGTCCTGAAGTAGGCGGTGGCGCGCAAGCGCCCGGCCGGATTCCAGCCCGTCCGGCCGGGCTCTTCGAGGGGCAGGCCGGAGGAACCCGTGTCTGGCTGCTCCTCGTCGGCGCACCCGGCCCTGCCCATCTCTACGCAAAGGCGGGTTCCCTTGATGGCCATGGTCGGTGACGTCCAGAGCGTCCTGCGCTCGCCCGAGCGACTGGCCGCGTTGCGCCGCACGGCCCTCATGGATTCCCAGGTCGAGGAGGCATTCGACCGGTTCACCCGTCTGGCGTGCCGCTTCCTCCACACCCCCATCGCGCTGGTGAGCCTGCTGGGAGAAGGACGTCACTTCTGCAAGAGCAGCCTGGGGCTGCCGGAGCCCTGGCTGAGCCAGCGCGAGCTTCCGCTGACGCACTCCATCTGCAAGTACACCGTGGCGGGTGGAGCGGCGCTCATCATCGACGATGTCCGTGAGGAGCCCGAGCTGCGCGACTCCCCAGCCGTGAAGGAGATGGGGGTGAGGGCCTATGCGGGCATCCCGCTGGTCGCCTCCGGCCAGGCCCTGGGGACCTTCTGCGTGGTGGACACCGTCCCGCGCCACTGGACGCAGGACGAGGTGGGCATCCTCCGGGACCTCGCGGCCGGGGTGATGACGGAGCTGGAGCTGCGGGCGACGCGGCAGCTGGACCTGGACGTCAAGGCGCGGGACGAGTTCCTCTCCATCGCCGCGCACGAGCTGCGCACGCCCCTGACGCCCCTGAAGCTCCAGCTGGAGACGCTCCGCCGCAGCGTGGTGGCCGCCGGCCTGGGGGACTCGAAGGTGATGCACCACCTGGAGCGGTCCGCGGCCCAGGTGCAGCGCCTGGCCCAGCTGGTGGAGCGCCTGCTGGACGTGTCGCGCGTCGCGACGGGACGGCTCGGCCTGCTGCTGGAGGAGGTGGACCTGGCCTTGCTCGCCACCGAGGTGACGGACCGCTTCCGCGAGGAGGCGGAGTCGGTGGGCTCTCAACTGAAGGTCCACCCCCACAGCCCGATTCGCGGCGTGTGGGACCAGCTCCGGCTGGAGCAGGTGCTGTCGAGCCTCATCTCGAACGCCATCAAGTATGGCGCGGGACGTCCCATCGACGTGTTCGTGGAGGGGGACGCGGAGGTGGCGCGGCTGTGCGTGAAGGACCGGGGCATCGGCCTGGCGCGTGAGGACACCCGCCGCATCTTCGAGCGCTTCGAGCGGGCGGTGTCCCAGCGGCGCTATGGAGGCCTGGGGCTCGGGCTGTACGTGGCACGCCAGATTGTCGAGGCCCATGGCGGCTCCATCGTCGTGCGCAGCCAGCTGGGCCAGGGCTCGACGTTCACCGTGTTCCTGCCCACGCGCGCCGCGCCGAGGCAGCTCTCGGAGCCGCGGGAGGAGCCCGCCGCGTCCGCCCACTGACGCGTCCACTCTCAGCGCTGGAGGTGGAGCGCTCCGCTGCTGCCGCGCGTGAGCGTCAGCAGCGAGTCGGTGGAGTGCAGCACGGACCACGCCCCCTTGCCGCCAGCGCCCAGCTGCGCCGCCGCCTGCCCGCCCACGATGAGCGGGATGTCGGGGGCCGTCTGGTGCAGCAGCTCCAGCGTGAGCCGCGCGGCCGGCACGTTCTCCGGCATGGTGACCGACAGCCCCGCGAGGACGGGCTGCTCGCGGGCGATGAACGACGCCAGGTCTCTGGCCGGCGTGTCCGCGCCGAGGAAGCGCACGTGCCAGCCATCGAGCGCCAGCACCTGGGAGACGAGCCGCGCCCCCAGCAGGTGCCGCTCGCCGGGCGCGCACGCCACCACGGCCCGGGGGCCGCCCTGGTGCCAGCCCAGTCCCGGCAGCAGGGGTGTCAGCAGCTCGCGCAGCAGCTCCGTGGCCGCGTGCTCCTGCGCCACCGTCACACGGCCGTTGTGCCAGCGCTCCCCCACCTCCTCCATGAGCGGGCGGGCGAACCGGTCCACCAGGAACGAGGCCCCTCCGGCTTCCAGGTAGCGCTGCGCGGCCTCCAGGACGAGCTCACTGTCACCGTCCAGCAGCGCCTCCACGATAGAAGAGGGAGACGGCAGTTGCGGCTGGGACACGGCTTCCTCCTCCCGGAGCACGGCGCTGACAGTGAAACGTTCATGCCGCCCCTCCGCGGCTGCAAGGCGCCGGGAGTGCGAGCCATGGGGACGCTGGCGGCCAGGGCAGACGCCTCACTTCACCGCCCGTCGGGCCGAGTCCTGTCTGGAAGGTGCTGAAATTCCGGCGTTGCGCATATTCGCCTTGTGGTCGGGCACGACTTGCCGGAGCCTTGGAGCGATGCAGCCATCTCTTCCGGTCATGGCCTCGCTCTTCATCCTCCTGGGTGCTGGAGGCTGCAAGCGAGAGCCCGATGCGGCGGCGGCCCGACTGGCGGCGCTGCCCGAGGTCGCCCCCAACGCGCTCCGCTCCCCGGAGGTCTTCGCGGCCATCGCCGACAAGGGGGAGCGCTCGCGCGCGCTCTTCCTGGAGGCGAGCCGCGTGCTCCTCCACCCGCGCTGCGCCAACTGCCACCCGGCCGGCGACGTGCCCCTGCAGGGCATGGACGGGCAGCCGCACTACCCGCCAGTCCTGCGCGGGCCCGAGGACAAGGGTGTGGTGGGGCTGGAGTGCACGAGCTGCCACCAGGACCGGAACCTGGAACTGGCGCGTGTGCCCGGGGCGCCGAACTGGCACCTGGCGCCCCTCGAGATGGCGTGGGTGGGCAAGACGCCGCGCTACATCTGCGAGCAGCTCAAGGACCCGAAGCGGAACGGAGGCAAGACGTTGGCGCAGATTGTCGAGCACAACGCCCACGACGAGCTGGTGGGCTGGGGCTGGAAACCGGGTGATGGGCGGGAGCCCGCGCCGGGCACCCAGGAGCAGTTCGGCGCCATCGTGGCCGCCTGGGCGGAGACGGGCGCCGAGTGCCCGGGTGAGGAGGCACGGCCATGACCATCCGCGTTCGCGTCAACGGTGAAGAGAAGGAGCTCGATGTCGACCCCGAGATGCCGCTGCTCTGGGCGCTGCGGGACGTCCTCAACCTCACCGGGACGAAGTATGGCTGCGGCCAGGCGCTGTGCGGCGCCTGCACCATCCACCTGGACGGGCAGACGGTGCGCGCGTGCGTGACGCCGGTGCGCCGCGCGGACGGGCGCTCCGTCACGACGATTGAAGGCCTGTCGCCGGAGGGGAACCATCCGCTGCAGCGCGCCTGGGTGGAGATGGGCGTGCCCCAGTGTGGCTTCTGCCAGGCGGGGCAGATCATGTGCGCGGCCGCGCTGCTGGCGAAGAAGCCCCAGCCGACGGACGCGGAGATAGACCAGTCGCTGGCCGGCAACCTGTGCCGGTGCGGGACGTACCTGCGCATCCGCGCGGCCGTGAAGAAGGTCGCGGGCGTTCCCGAGGAATGACGAGGACTCCATGACCGAGCGACTCAAGTTGATTTCCCGGCGCTCCTTCCTGGAGGGGCTGAACCTGGCGGTGGGCGGGCTGGCGCTCGGTGTCTTCGCCGCCGACGCGCTCGCGGCCGAGCCCTCCGGACGCACGGGCCCCAAGCCCAGGACGGGCTCCGAGGCCATCGAGAAGAGCGCCCCGGGGCTGAACCCGAACGCCTTCGTCCACGTGGCCCCGGATGGCCTGGTCACCATCGTCTGCCACCGCTCGGAGATGGGGCAGGGCATCCGCAGCTCGCTGCCGGTGCTCATCGCCGACGAGCTGGGCGCGGACATGGCGCGGGTGAAAATCGTCCAGGCCGACGCCGGCCCGCAGTACGGGGACCAGAACACCGACGGCTCCAACAGCGTCCGCGGCATCTACGAGGACATGCGCCAGGTGGGCGCCACCGCGCGCACCATGCTGGTGGCCGCCGCCGCCAGCCGCTGGAAGGTGAAGCCCGAGGACTGCGAGGCCCGGGACCACGCCGTCTTCCACAAGGGCAGCCAGAAGACGCTGGGCTTCGGCGAGCTGGTGGGCGACGCATCGAAGCGGGCCGTGCCGAAGCGCGAGGCCGTGAAGCTGCGGCCCCGGTCCGAGCTGCGCCGCGTGGGCAGGCAGCTGCCCCTGCTGGACGGGCCGGCCTACGTCAACGGCTCCGCCGTGTTCGGCGCCGACCTCCGCCTGCCGGGGATGCTGGTGGCGGTGATTGCGCGTCCCGCCGTCGCGGGCGGCCGGGTGGTGAAGTTCGACGCCACGCGCGCCCTGGCCGTGCCGGGCGTCAAGCGCGTCATCGAGCTGCCGGCGCCCAAGAAGCCCTTCACCTTCCAGCAGTGGGGTGGGGTGGCGGTGCTGGCGGAGAACACCTGGGCGGCGATGAAGGGCCGCGCGGCGCTGGACATCACCTGGGAGGACGGCCCCAACGCGTCCTACGACTCGAAGCAGTACCGCGAGACGCTGGCCGCGTCGGTGCGCGCGCCGGGCACGGCGGTGCGCAACGTGGGCGACGTGGACGCCGCCCTCCAGAAGGCCGCGCGCGTCATCGAGGCGGAGTACTACATCCCCCACCTGCCGCACGTGCCCATGGAGCCGCCCGTCGCGCTGGCCCGCGTGGACAAGGACAGCTGCGAGGTGTGGGCGCCCACCCAGAATCCGCAGGCCGCGCACATGGTGGCGGCGGGCGTGCTGGGGATGCCGCCCGAGAAGATTCAAGTCCACGTCACCTTCCTGGGCGGTGGCTTCGGCCGCAAGTCGAAGGCGGACTTCATCGCGGAGGTGGTGTGGCTGGCGCGCGAGGCGGGCGTGCCCGTGCGCGTGCAGTGGACGCGCGAGGACGACGTCCGCAACGACTACTACCACTCCGTCAGCACCCAGCGGCTCAGCGCCGGGCTCGACGCGTCCGGCAAGGTCGTCGCATGGCGGCACCGCACGGCCTTCCCTCCCATCGGCTCCACCTTCTCCCCGGCGAACCGGCCGGGCGCCCCGGACCTCCAGCAGGGCGTGACGGACCTGGCGCTCGACATCCCCAACGTCCGCGCCGAGGCGTGCGAGGCCAATGCCCACGTGCGCATCGGCTGGCTGCGCTCCGTCTACAACATCTTCCACGGCTTCGCGGTCAACTCGTTCGTGGACGAGCTGGCCCACGCCAAGGGCGTGGACCCGCGCGACATGCTCCTGGAGGTGGTGGGGCCGCCGCGGGTGGTGAGCCTCCAGGAGCTGGGCGTCCCCAAGCTGGAGAACTACGGCCAGCCGCTGGACGTGCACCCGGTGGACACCGCGCGCATGCGGCGGGTCATCGAGCGTGTCACCGAGCTGTCCCGGTGGAGCGAGCGCAAGAAGGACGGCCGGGCGCTGGGGCTCGCCGCGCACCGCAGCTTCCTGAGCTACGTGGCCGTCGTCGCGTCGGTGGTGAAGGACCCCAACGGCAAGCTGCGCGTGGACGAGGCGTGGATTGTCGTGGACGCGGGCACGGTCATCAACCCGGACCGCGTCCGCGCGCAGATGGAGGGCTCCATCATCTTCGGGATGAGCCTGGCGCTGCATGGGGAGATCTCCATGAAGAACGGCGCCGTGGAGCAGTCCAACTTCCGCGACTTCAAGCTGGTGCGCATCGGCGAGGCGCCGCGGCGAATCCACGTGGACATCATCCCCAGCGAGGGCGCCCCGGGCGGCATCGGCGAGCCGGGCGTGCCGCCGGTGGCCCCGGCCATCGTCAACGCCGTCTTCGCGCTCACCGGCACCCGCGTGCGCGAGCTGCCCCTGTCGAAGGCGCTGGCGGTGTGAGGGCGGGAGCCCGGGGGGCCTCCCGGGCTCCTGTCAGTGGGTCGTCGCGTAGGGCGGCCGCTCGGGCGAGGTGAGCGGCAGCTCCACCGTGAAGGTCGCCCCCTGGCCCTGCTGGCTCTCCGCGCGGAGGGTGCCCTGGTGGGCCTCCACGATGCGGCGGGTGATGAAGAGGCCGAGCCCCAGGCCGCCGTAGTTGCGAGTGGAGACGGCGCGCCCGAACTTGTCGAAGATGCGCGAGAGGTTCTCCGGGGCAATGCCAATGCCCTCGTCCCGCACGACGAGGCGGGCCGCCCCGGGCAGCTGCTCCACCTTCAGCACCACGGGCCTGCCGGGGCCATACTTGATGGCGTTGGACAGCAGGCCGCGCACCACCTGCTCCAGCCGGTGCCGGTCCCACCAGCCCTTCACCGGGCCGGGCGTCTCCAGGCGCAGCTCGCTGCCCGCCTGCGCCGCCTGGGAGCGGAACTGCTCCGCGACCTCCCGGATGACGGCCGACAGGTCCACGGACTCGCGCCTCAGGGACAGCGTCTCCCCCGCCAGCTGCGTCACGTCCAGCAAGTCATTGATGAGGGCCGCCAGCTTGCGCACCTGCAGGGACGCGCTCTCCGCCGTGCTCAGCACCCGGTCTCGAAGGTGGGCCATGGACACGTCCGTCCGCGCCTCGCGCGCGAGCCCCTGCAGCTTGATTTGAAGCGGCGTGAGCGGCGTCTTGAGCTCGTGGGAGGCGACGGTGAGGAACTCGTCACGCAGCCGCACCGACTCCTGGAGCTGGGCCTCGGTCTGCTTCAGCCGCGTCACGTCCTGGAGGGCGAGCGCGACGGTGGCCGGGTGGCCGTGCATGGCCGGGAGCAGTCGCGAGTCGACGAGCAGCGAGTGCCGTCCGGTGAGGGTGTGCCACACGACGGGCTCCTGGTGGAGGGCCTCTCCCCGGGCCGCGCGGACCCCGGGAATCGCCTCCAGGGGGAGGAGGACGCCCGCGTCATCCGTGAGGCGGTACACGCTGCCGTAGCCGTCCGCGGGGACGTCCAGCGGGAAGTGGCCTCCCGCCATGCGGTGGGCGGCCTGGTTCGCGAAGAGGACCCGCCCCGTCCCCGGCTCCATGAGGAGGATGGCGACGGGATTGAGGTCGAGCACCGACTCCAGCCACTGCTGCTGGTGGCCCAGGTGCGTCGCCAGCTCCTCCATCTTCCGCCGGGCCAGCACCTGCTCGGTGATGTCCAGGGAGAAGGAGAGGACGGAGTCCACCCGGCCGTCCGCGTCGCGCAGCGGCTGGTAGGCGACGTTGAAGAAGCGCTCCTCCGGCACGCCCGTGCCCCGCATGTCCAGCCACTGCCGCAGCTCCGGGAGGAAGACGGGCTTGCCGGACGCGTAGACCTGCTCCAGCGTGGCGACGGCCCCCGCCGCGTTCGGGTTGTGCTTCGCCAGCTCCCGCAGCGACTGGCCCATGAGGTCCGTGTTCCGCGAGTATTGGCGGTAGAGGGGGTTGATCAGCGTGAAGCGCAGCTCGGGGGTGCTGATGATGGCGATGGAGGCTGGGACGTTCATCACGACGTCGTAGAGGCGCGCACGCTGGGCCTCCACCTCGGCCTCGGTCCGCTTTCGCTCGGTGATGTCCTCGGCGGTGGAGACCCACTCGCGGACGGCGCCCGTGTCGTCGAACACCGGGACGCTGCGGATGACGACGTCCCGGTACGTCCCATCATGGAAGCGCAGCCGCAGCTCGCCCTGGTATGGATTCCGGGTCTCCAGGGTGGTGGCCCACCGGGTCATGAACCCGGTGCGGTCGCCCGGATGGATGGCGTCGAGCCAGCCCAGCCCCAGGTGGGCCGCATGCGTCTGCCCCGTGAAGGCCAGCCAGCGCGGGCTGGCTTCCCTCAGCTCCCCGCGGCCCGTGGTGGTCCACACCGTGTGCGTCATCGCCTCCACGAGCGAGCGGTAGCGCTGCTCGCTCGCCCGGAGCGCCTGGTGGGCCCGCTTGCGCTCCGTCGACTCAATCACGGTGATGCCGACGCCCTGGATGCACCCGGCGCCGTCGCGCACGGGGTAGTAGTTGACCAGGAAGGAGCGCTCGGTGTTGGGCTCCAGGGGCGTGAGCCCGCTCACCTCCAGGTTGAGGACCGGCTCCCCGGACTGCACGACCTTCTGGTAGTGCGCCTCGACGTAGGGCCAGATGCCCGGGAGGATGTCGCGAATCTTCCGGCCCAGGTGGGCCTCGCGGGGAAGGCCGTTCATCGCGGCCAGGGCGTCATTGATGTGGATGTACCGGAAGTCCAGGTCCACGAAGGCCAGCCCGATGGGGGCGCTGGCCACCATGGTCTCGAGGAACAACCGGGCCTGGTCGGCGGTGATGCCTTCGATGGCCTCCCTGTCCGTCAAGCTCGCGCCATGGCCCAACACGCATACCCCCGCGTCCAACCTGGAGGCTGCTCATCTTGGACTCTTCCCGGGAGCGGAGGGGCCTGGCAGCCGCCCTGCCGGCCCGGTGGCTGGAGGTCCTGGGCAAGGCGTGGGAATTCCTGATGGTCCTTGAAGCCAGGGGGCGGGCGTGGGGATGCTGGCGCCCGCTCTCCCCACCCGAGGTGTCCCCCGCATGTCCCGCTTCCGCCTGTCGTGCAGCCTCGCCGCGCTCTGCCTCGCCCTGGTCTCGCCAGACGTCGCGAGGGCCGAGGAGGCCCCTCCAGCCGCGCGCGAGCGCGAGGCCACGCTGCTCGTCGGAGCGGTGCTCGGGGGCACGCCGATGATTGAAGACCTGCGCTCGCTGGTGGACGAGGTGGGCGGCCGGGCCACGGGCTCGGAGTCCAACCACCGCTCGGTGGAGTGGGCGCTGGAGCGCTTCCGCGCGGCCGGGGTGACGGCGCGCGCGGAGCCCTTCCGGATGCCGGCGCTCTGGCTGGAGCGCTCCGCCAGCGCCACCGTGCAGGGCCCGGGCCTGCGCTTCGCGCCGCGCGTGGCCGCGATGCCGTTCTCCGCCGCCACGCCGCAGGGCGGCCTCACCGCGCCGCTGCTGGACGCGGGCCGGGGCACGGCGGCGGACTTCACCCGCATGGGCGCGAAGGCGAAGGGCGCCTTCCTCCTGGTGGAGACGGACGAGCTCCGGGACGTGGACGGGCTGTTCCGCGAGTACAACGAGGCGGTGGGCATCGAGTCCCGCGCGTTCGCCTCGGGCGCGGCCGGCGTCGTGTACATGGGCAGCCGGCCCGGCAACCAGCTCTACCGGCACAACGTCTCCGTGGGGCCGAAGAACACGCGGCCCATGATGGTGATGGAGCGCGACGGGGCGAAGCGCGCGCAGCGGCTCCTGCGCGCCGGCACGGCCCTGAAGCTGGGCGCGGTGCTGGACCTCGAGTTGGGAGGCCCCTACGAGGCCCGCAACGTCATTGGCGAGATTCGCGGCACCACGCGGCCGGACGAGGTCGTCGTCCTGGGCGCGCACCTGGACAGCTGGGACCTGGGCGGCGGCGCGCTCGACAACGGCGCCAACGTGGCGATGCTCATCGACCTCGCGCGGCAGATGCAGCGGCTGGGCCTGAAGCCCGCGCGCACCATCCGCTTCGCGCTGTGGAACGGCGAGGAGCAGGGCATGCACGGCTCGGCGGGCTACGTGCACTCGCACGCGGCGGAGCTGGACGGGCACGCCATGGCGCTGTCGGTGGACATCGGCTGCGGCCGCATCACCGGCTTCTTCACCAACGGCCGCCCGCCGCTGGTGCCGCTGGTGGACAAGGCGCTGAAGCCTGCGGCGGGGCTGGGGCCCTTCACGCAGGTGGACGTGCCGGTGGTGGGCACCGACAACCTGGACTTCATGCTGCACGGCGTGGCCAACCTCATCGCCAACCAGGAGGCGGCCACCTACGGGCCCAACTACCACGCGCGCTCGGACGAGTTCGAGCAGTGCGACGCGCGGACGCTGCGCACCAACGCGGCCGTGGTGGGCGCGCTCGCCTGGGGCTTCGCCACCATGGAGGAGCGGCTGCCCCGCCAGGGCCGCGCGGAGGTGGAGGCGCTCATGAAGAGCACCGACCTCACGCAGCAGATGAAGTCCTTCAACGTCTGGGACGAGTGGGCCGCCGGCACCCGCGGCCGTCCTCCCGAGCGTCAGGCCGCGCCCGCCACGCGCTGACGCCCCGCGCACGAACGGGGCCCGCGCCGCTTCAGCGCACGCCCCGCTCGGCGAGCCACTTGTCGATGGCCCCGAGCGTCGAGGCCGGGGCCGCGTCATCACCGAGGCCCAGGGCTTTCGCCTTCCGGGCCAGCTCGACGGCGCGCTCCCGGTCCCTGGCCGACTCCCAGAGCGCGCGGGCCAGCAGGAAGTGCGCCTGGGTGCGCTGGCCGGGGCCGGGCGTGGCGCGCTCCCAGCCGGCCACGGCGCGCTCCAGCGGGGCGAGCGCCTCGGTGGGCTGGCCCGCCCGCAGGTGCGCGGTGCCCAGGTCCGTGAGGGCCACCGTCCACTGGGCATAGGCGTCGTCCTTCTGGCTGAGCTGCACGTCGGCGGCGCGCTGGGCGTACGTCACCGCCTCCGGGTAGCGCTCCAGGCGGACGAGCGCGCGGGCGACCATGCGCAGCATCGGCACGATGCCGGCGTGCCGCGGGCCCAGCTGCTTCTCCTTGATGAGCAGCGTGGCCTGGAGGCGTGCCAGGGCCTCCTCCATCTTCCCCTGCACGAAGTAGAGCAGGCCCATGTTGCCGAGGACGACGGACGCGCCCATGGACTCCGGCCCGTCCGTCTTCCCGACGATGACGAGCGCTCGCTCGTAGAGGGGCAGCGCCTCGTCGTGGCGGCCCTGCATCAGGAGCGTCGACGCCAGGTCGTTGAGCGCGTCGTAGACGCGGGGATGCTCGGGGCCCAGGGACTGCGTCAGCGCCGCCAGCACCTCGCGGGAGATGCTCTCGGCATCCGCCAGCGCGCCCTGCGTGCGAAGCACGGGCACCATGGCCAGCCGGACGCGCAGCACCTCGGGGTGCTCCGGGCTCAGGGCCTGCCGCGTCAGCGCGGCCGCCCGCTCCACGTGCGCGCGGGCCTCGTCCAGGCGGCCCTGCTCCAGGCGGGTGGTGCCCAGCTCCTGGTACACGTCCGCCGCTTCCAGGCTGTCCGGGCCGAAGGTGTGCTTCACCCGCTCCAGCGCCTGCAGCTCCTGGGCGTGGGCCTCCTCGAAGCGGCCCTGCTTGCGCAGCAGGGTGCCGGTGTACGTCAGGAGATTCACCCGCAGCAGGTCGTTGCCCGCGCCGAGCCGGTCGATGGCGGCGGCGGCCCGGCTCCTCCAGCGCGTGGCCAGCTCGTACTCGTCCAGCCCCACGGTGGACACGCGCACCAGCAGCGTCCATGCCCGCGCGGCCACCGCGTCCTGGCGCGTGGCCTCCGCCGCGTCCACGGCCTCGAAGAGGGCGGCCTCCGCGCCCTTCCAGTCACCGGCGCCCTCGCGCAGCTCGCCCAGCAGCAGGTGGGCCTCGGCGCCCTCGCGGGGGTCCGCCGCCTCGCGCGCCGCCTTCGCCACCGGCTCCACCAGCGCCACGCCTTCCTTGTAGCGGCCGGTGTTCTTCAGCGCGCGGCCCCGCGCCAGCGCGTCGCGCAGCACGCTCCTGCGCTCGCGCGTGGCCGCGTCTTCGGGGGCGGGCGCGCCTCCGGGCACCAGCGCCTCCGAGCAGCCCGACAGTGGAGGCAGGGCCTTCGCCGCGCGGTGCGCCTGGTCCACCGTCCCGGCGTCGGCCTGGGACAGGAGCCGCGACAGCGCCGCCACGTCCGCCAGCCGGCTGTCGAGGCAGCGCATGCGCCAGGCGAGCACCTCCTCGGACTGCTCGCCGCGCACGCGGGTGGCCTCGCAGGCGGTGGTGCGCGTCGTCACCCAGCCGGCGGTGTACGCGTCCAGCTCGCGCCGCACGCGCTGCCAGGTCTCGGCAGCGTAGGGCCGGCCGGTGGCGAGGAAGGAGGACTCGATGGCCCGCTGCTGCTCCGGGCTCCAGAGGGCGGTGAGCTGCGCCGCCGCGCCGTCACACGCCTGGGCCCGGCGCGTGTGGAGGGTGTGGGTGAGGCCGACCGCGGCGGCGAGCAGCGCTACGCCTCCGGCGATGGAGAGCCCCCGGCGCCAACGCACGGCCGGGTCTCGCTGGAGCGCGGCGAGCAGGGACTCCATCGACGGGAAGCGCTCATCGGGGCGGACGGCCAGCCCGCGCAGCAGCACGCGGCGGAGCCACGGAGGCACGCGCGTGCCCGCGGTTGGAGAGCGCACGCGCCCCGCGCCCACCTCGGCGGACAGCGCGGACAGGGAGGTGCCCTCGAAGGGGCGCTCGCCGTAGAGGGCCTCGTGCAGCGTCACGCAGAAGGCGAACTGGTCTCCGCCCGGGCCTGGACGGGCGCCGTCGCAGAGCTGCTCCGGCGCCATGTAGGCCGGCGAGCCGCCCGTGGCCGAGCGGTCCAGGCCGCCCCGCTCGGGAAGGGTGAGGCCCGCGGGCAGTACGGGCCGCTCACCCGAGGGCGCTCCCAGGTGCGCGAGGCCGAAGTCGGTGACGCGCACGCGCCCGTCGCGGCCCACGAGCAGGTTCTCCGGCTTGAAGTCGCCGTGCACCACGCCCGCCGCATGGGCCGCCGCGAGGCCCCGGCCCGCGTCCAGGAAGAGGGCCAGCACCTGTCGCCAGGGGCGGGGCGCGGCCTTCAGCCACTCGCGCAGCGTCTGCGCCTCCACCCGCTCCATGGCCAGGAAGACCTGCCCGTCGAAGGTGCCCACGTCATAGACAGGCACCACATGCGGGTGTGAGACGCGGGCCATGGCCTGGGCCTCGCGCAGGAGCCAGGCGCGGCCCCGCTCCGCCCCCAGGCCGGGCGCTCCCACGCGCAGCAGCTTGAGGGCCACGCGCCGGTCCAGCTCCGGGTCATACGCGCTGTAGACGACGCCCATGCCGCCCGCGCCCAGCGGCTCCAGCACGAGATAGCGGCCCACCGCGGTGCCCTTCTCCAGCGGAGCCCCGTCACGCGTGGGCGACAGTTCCGGCTCGCGTTCGCTGCCCGGCTCCTCCGGGTTCTGGGCCCGCAGGCCCTGGGCCACCAGTTGCCGGCAGGCGCTGCACGTGTCGAGGTGGGCGTCCACCTCCGTCTGCTGCTCAGGCGGGAGCTCGCCCAGCAGCAACTTCATGAAGACGGACTCGTCGATGCACTGCATGGGAAGCACGCCCTCCGGGAGGAGTCACGCGAGGACGGTACGGGCGCCGGGGGGGAGGGAAGCGGGCCGAAGATAGCATCCCTCCCGCCGAGACGAGCCCTGGGTGTTTCCAGACGCGGGGCCGTCCGGTGTGTCGGCGCGACACGTCGGCGTGCCCGCGCGACACGTCGCCACTTGCAGGGAGGTGTGCCGCCACGGGGCGTTCCGAGGGGCCAGGGCGAGGGCATGTCGCTTGCTCAGGGAGGGGCATCCCCACGCTCCACCGGAGGCACCATGACGACCGAGGCGAAGGACCCCACGCGGCTGAAGCAGCTCCTGGAGGATGGCATCCGCGCGTACCTGGGAGGCGAGGACGTGATTGGCGTGTCGGCGGCCATCGCCGTGGGCAACGCCCGTGCGGCCTATACGGCGGGGCTGGCGGACCGGGAGGCGAAGCGGCCGGTGAAGGACGACACGATGTTCATCATCGGCTCCGTCCAGAAGGTGTTCACCAACACGCTGGCCGCGGCGCGCATCGTGGAAGGGAAGCTGTCGCTGGATGACCAGATCACCCGCTTCCTGCCCGCGGAGGTCCGGGAGGAGGGGAGCGTCATCCGGCAGGTCACCCCCGCCAACCTGGGCACGATGACGGCGGCGATGCCCTCGGCCAACGTGAAGGGCCATCCCGCTGGCGCGCTCTACGCGGGCGAGCCTCCCACGGCACCGATGCTGGACTTCTGGAAGACGTTCAACCCCGAGCGGCACATCGGCACCAGCTACCTCTACGCGAACATGAGCGAGGTGACGCAGGGCTTCACCACGGTGTTCGCGGCGGGGCGGACGTACCCGGAGCTGTTTGCGGCGGACATCCAGGGGCCGCTGTCGATGAAGGACACCGTGGTGAGCCTGAACGGGTTCTCTCCGGAGCGCATCGCCCAGGGCTACTCGAAGACGGGCAAGCGCGTGGACTACCGGGGCGTGGGCTTCAACTCCACCGCGTCCGACATGCTGCGCTTCCTGGAGGGCAACCTCTTCCGTGTGCCGAGCATGCCGCTGCTGACGTACCGGGCCATGAGCCTGGCCCACCAGCCCCGCTTCCAGATTGCGCCGGGGCACTCCATCGGCCTCGCCTGGTACACCACCGAGGTGGGGCAGGGCGCGCGGGTGGTGAGCAAGGCGGGAGGCAACGCGGGCTTCCTCGCATGGGTCGGCTTCATCCCCGAGCGCGCCGCCGCCGTGGTCCTGCTCACCAATGGGCACCCCCCCTCGTCGCAGTCGCTTCCCGCCACGGGCAAGGCCATTCTACTGAAGGCCGCCGGTATCGACCCTCAGTCCATCGTCCCCCACGAGGACGCGGACGGCGGCATCCAGCCGGAGGCCATGGACGCCTGAAGCCTCACGTCACGCCGCCCAGCTCCACCTTCCCGTCCGCCCCCATCCGGAGCACGACCTGGCCGGGTGGGGCGCTCGCGTGCGCCGCGAGCCACTGCGCCAGCGGGGAGACGACGTGCTGCTCCACCGCGCGCTTGAGGGGACGGGCGCCGTAGCGCGCGTCGAAGCCGGTGCGCGCCAGGTGGTCCACCACGTCCTCGCCGAAGGACACCTTCACGCCCCGGCGGGTGAGGCCCTCGCGCGCCAGGGCCGCCTCCAGCGTGCGCCGGGCCAGCGCGCGGATGACCTCCGGCGTGAGGGCCCGGTAGGGCACCACCTGGTCCAGCCGGTTGAGCAGCTCCGGCCGGAAGAAGGCGGTGGCGGCGCCCAGGTAGTGGGCCTCCAGGTCCCTCACGCTTCCACCGCCGAAGCCGAGCGAGCGCCCCGCGCTGTCCGCGCCCAGGTTGCTGGTGAGCAGCACCACCGTGTTGCGGAAGCTGACGGTGCGGCCGGTGCCGTCCGTGAGGCGGCCCTCGCCCAGGACCTGGAGGAGCAAGTCGTGGACGCCCGCGTCCGCCTTCTCCACCTCGTCCAGCAGCACCACGCCGAAGGGCTGCTCGCGCACGCGCCGCGCCAGGCCGCCCTGCTGGCCGCCCACCTCGCCCACCAGCCGCGCCGCGCTGCCGGGGGCCGCGTACTCCGCCATGTCGAAGCGGGCCAGCCGGGCGGTGTCTCCGAAGAGGTACTCCGCCAGCGCGAGCGCCGACTCCGTCTTGCCCACGCCGGTGGGGCCCAGCAGCAGGAAGGCGCCCAGCGGACGGGCCGGGTCCGCCAGCCCCGTCTTCAGCGTGACGATGAGGTTGCGCAGCAGCAGCGTCGCCTCGTCCTGGCCGACGATGCGCTCACGGAAGCGCCGCAGCAGCGCCTCCGGGTCCAACCGGATGGAGCTGTCCACCAGCTCGCGCGGGTAGCCCGTGCGGGTGCAGAAGGCGCGCGTCACGCCCGCCGCGTCCACCTCTCCCGTGGACGTGGGCTCGGCGCTGGCCGCGCGCAGCAGCGACACCGCACCACCGGGAGGCGGGCCGTCGCCGAAGCGCTCGGTCAGCTCCGCGGCGCGCTCCAGCGAGTCCGGCGTGAAGCGCACCTTGCGCGCGCGGGCGACGCGTTGTGACGCCTGCTGGAGCGCGGAGCGCGCGGCGACGGGGGCCAGCGGCGCCACGGCCAGGTGCCGCAGGGCCTGGAGGAACGTCCCATGCGTCCGCTCCGCGCGGGCCACGTCCTCCGGGGTGGCCTCCACCACCAGCGCCACCTCGCCGCCCTCCAGGGAGGGCAGCAGGTGTCGCGCCACGTCCAGCCCCGTGTCGCCGCCGCCCAGCGAGAGCAGCTCCGACAGGCTGTCCAGGTGCAGCACCGCGCGGCGCACGCGGAGCGCCTCCACCATGCGCTGCACGCGCTCCTGCCACTGCCCCAGGTAGCGCATGCCGGCCATGATGCGGCCGCCGGACGTGCTGTACACCTCCAGGCCGTGCAGCGGGTGGCCGGCGGCCGCGGCTTCGGCACGCTGGACCAACTCATGGACCAGCGCCGTCTTTCCCACGGAGGGCGGGCCCACCAGCAGCACGCTGGCGCGGGTGGCCGAAGTGACGGCCTCGGCGAGCCGGGACACCTCGGCCTCGCGCTCCCAGGCCCGCTCCAGCAGCCCGGCGCGCGCCTCTTCGTTGAGGCAGCGGCTCGCCTCCGCGAGTCCCGGGGGCGGGGGCGGGCGCCGCTGCTTGCGCGTCGTCGTCTCCTCCGCCGCACGGGCGCGAGGCGTCGTCCGCGCGCGCGCGGGCACCGACAGCGTCTCCACCGACTCCTCGCCCGTGTAGGCCAGCTCGTGCAGCCGCTCCAGCGGTGCCATGTACAGCTCGTGGCGCACCAGCTCCTCCACGTACGCCTCCAGGTCCGCCGCGTCATGCAGCAGCCCCTGCACGTTCAGCCGGGGCACCCAGACCTGGAGCGGGCCCTTCACGGCCTGGCCCCGGCTCGCCGTCCGGGCCTTCGCGCGGCGCCCGCCATGCGTCACCACGGTGAGGCGCAGGGGCACCGGCAGCAGCCGCCCGTGCTGGAGGGCGCGCACGGTGAGGACCATGCGGCGCTGGCGCAGGTCCTCCCAGTGCGTCTCGTCGTCGATGAGCTCACCGCGCTTGATGAGGCGGCCCAGCACCTCCGCGAGGTCGAGCCGCGCGGCGCCCAGGTCCTCGGCGAACGAGGCCAGGTACGGGTGCGTGAGCACGTGCGCCGCCACGCCCAGGCCGGGGTAGCGCCGCACGAAGAGGTGGAAGTTCTTGTCCATGTCAGCCCTCCTCCCGGGCCGCCCGCCGCAGCACGCGCCCCGCCCAGGCCAGCGCCTCCGCGGGAGCGCGCCGGCTAGCCAGGTGCGTCAGCGCGCGCTCATTGCCTTCCACCACCACGCGGCTCGGCCCCTGCGCCGGTGCAGTTCCCGCGCGCCGGGCCTCCCGCTCCGTGGCGCGCAGCGCGTCTCGCGCCGCCACCGCCCGCGACACGTCGTCCAGCAGGCCCACGTCGCCCGCCAGCAGCTCCACGCGCACGGGCGCCGGGCGCACCACGTCACCGCGCGGGCTCTCCACCAGCGCGTAGCCCTCCAGCGGCGCGAGCACCTCCGCCAGTCCGAAGGCCGCCAGGCTCACGGCCATGCGCCGCAGCCGCACGGCCGCGGGGCGGGGCACACCGGGCGATGCCCATGCGACGCGGCCGTCCGGCTCCACCCACTCCTCGTGCACCACGGCGCGGCCCAGCGCCTGCGGCAGCGCGCGCGCCATCGCCTCCAGCGCGGAGCCCGGCGTGTCGCCCAGGCCCTCCACCAGCACCGTGCGCACGTCCGGTCCGCGCGCGCGGCACGCGAGCTGGTGCGCCAGCCACTCCACCTCGTCCCGCAGGGCCACCACCCGGGGCCGGCAGCGGCGCAGGCGCTCCTCGCGAGACACCGGCAGGGGCACGGCGGACCAGGCCGGCCGGGGCCTGAGGCCGCCGCGCCCGGGGTTGCGGCTCCAGTCGCGGTCGTGCTCGTGCTCCTTGGGCACGGCGTGCTCGGTCTCGAGGTACTCGCGGTCCGCCAGCTCGTTCTCGCGGATGTCCACGGCCTCCGCGGCCAGGCGCTCCATTCGCTCCAGCAGCTCCACCGCCTCCGGGTGCACGTCGCCAGGCTTCGGCCGCGCCGCCTCCCGGGCCGACAGCGCCCCCAGCCGTGCCTCCTGCTCCTCCAGCACCCGCGACACCTCCGACAGCGTCCAGGTGGCCGGGTCCGGCTCGGGCGCCCACGCAGGCTCCCGCACCATCAGCTCCACGGACAGGCCCATGTCGTCGCCCCGGCGGAACAGCTCCACCCGGGCCAGGTCCTCGGCGCCGCGCTGCACCAGGTGGTGGGCCAGCGGCACGGTGAGCCGCCGCTCCAGGGCGCGCTTCAGGGGACGCGCGCCGTAGCGCGGGTCATAGGCCTGCTCCACGAGCAGATCGAGCAGCGGTGACTCCACCTCCACCAGCACGTTGCCGCGGCGGATGCCCCGGCGGGACAGCATGGACTCCAGCGCATGCTGCACCACCACGCGCAGCGCGGCGGGCGTCAGCGAGCGGAAGGGCACCACCCTGTCCAGCCGGTTGAAGAACTCCGGGCGGAAGAAGGCGCGCACCGCGGAGAGGTAGTGCGCCTCCGCGCCCCCCGGGTCCCTGTGGAAGCCGGTGCGGTTGGCGGCCTCGCGCACGCCCAGGTTGGAGGTGAGCACCACCACCGCCTGGCGCGCGTCCACCGTGCGCCCCGCGCCGTCCGTCAGCCGCCCCTCGCCGAGGAACTGGAGCAGGGCATCGAAGATGCGCGGGTGGGCCTTCTCCACCTCGTCGAAGAGCACCACGCAGAAGGGCTGGGTGCGCAGCGCCGTGGTCAGCTCCCCGTCCGGCGCGCCCGGCTGGCCGAGCAGCCGGGTGAGGCTGGCGGCGGAGACGAACTCGGACATGTCGAAGCGCACCAGGCGCCCCTCGCTGCCGAACAGCGTCCGGGCCAGCGCCTTGGCCGTCTCCGTCTTGCCCACGCCGGTGGGGCCCACGAAGAGGTAGGTGGCCAGCGGCTTGTCCGGCGGCTGGAGCGAGCGCTGCAACGTGAGGATGGCGTCCACCACGGCGGAGACGGCTTCTGGCTGGCCCGCCACCTGCGCGGCCAGCTCGCGCTCCAGCGCCTCGCGCGGCTTCGGCGGCGCGCTGCCCAGCACGAAGTCCGGCAGGCCCGTCTGCTCGCGCATGGCGGAGGTGACGTCCTCCTCCGTGAAGCGGCGCACGTTCCCCTCCAACTGCCCGGGCCTCGCCACCACGCGGCGCAGCAGCCGGACCGCCTTGCCCGGGAAGGCCTCGTGCGCCACGAAGCGCTGCTGCAAGTCCAACAGCGTCTCCAGGGCCAGCGGAGACAGCCGCACCGCGCCGTCGCGGTTGTCGGACTCCAGGTCCCTCAGCGTGCCCAGCAGGGCGGGCAGCGTGGCGCGCGCGTCCAGCGCCGGCACGTGCACCACGCGGAAGAGCGAGGCGAAGGTGGGGGCCTCCTCGCGCACGCGCTCGAAGCGCTCCGGCGTGGACTCGGCCAGCACGGTGAGCTCGCCGCGTGCGAGGTGAGGCTCGAGGTACTGCGCCACGTTGGTGCGCTCGCTGCGCGTGCGCCCCGCGTAGACGAGCGAGGCCAGGTCGTCCACGTAGAGGAGGTCACCCACCTCCACCAGCTCCCGCACCACGGCCCGTGCGCGGGCCTCCCACTGGCCCACGTACATCATGCCCGCGATGAACTGGTTGCCGTCCACGCGCCACACGTCGCGGCGCACGCCGGCCGCGTCCTGCCGGGCGGTGAGGCGGCTGACGACCTCGTGCACCAGCGCCGTCTTCCCGGCGCCGGACGGGCCCACCAGCACCAGCGCGGCGCCCTCGCGGCCCTCCAGCGCGTCCACCACCTCGCGCACCAGGGCCTCGCGGCCGAAGCAGCGCTCCAGGCCTTCGTCTCGCGCGCCATGGCTCAGGTTGCGCGCCACCTCGCGCAGCTCCACCAGCGACAGGCGGCGCCGGTTGCGGCGGGCCTCGCGCTCCGCCGGCGTCTCCGGGGGCGCTTCCTCCTTCTTCTGGCCGGGCGTCTTGCGACGGCGGGGCGGGGTGGGGGGCTTGGGCGGCGTCCGGGGGAGGATGGTGGGCGCGTACGCATCCACCTCCAGCAGCTCCAGGCGCTCACGGCCCTGGGCCCAGCGCTCACCCAGGTCCTCCAGGTCGTGCTCCAGACACCACGCGCCCAGCCGCCGCGCGAGCGCCTCGGGCAGCGCGTCCGGGTGGGCGAGCGCGAAGCGCGCCTCGGGCATCCGCGTGGGCGTCACCACCCAGAAGGTGTCGCGGGGCCACTTCTCCACCAGCACGGCCATCCGGCCCTTCAGGACGACGCGCTTGTTCTTCTCGCGGTCCTTCACCTCCGTGTCCACCTTGACGTGGCGCAGGGCCACGTGCGGCGGGTGCTGATAGTCCGCCACCTTCGCGGCGTCCTCCTTCTCGAAGCGCTCCATCACGGAGAGCGCCAGCTCGTCGCGCAGCGCGGAGAGGCTGGAGCCCACCTTGTGCAGGGCCGGCCAGAAGGTGGGAATCCACACCTCCACCAGCCGTCCGCCGAGCGGTGACACCACCATGGGAAGCTTGAGGTCCATGGCGTCAGTCCTCCTCCACCGAGCCGAAGACGCGCCACTGCAGCCACGCCTCCAGCAACGCGCTCATGTCGGGGCCCTCCTTGCCGAAGCGCTGCTTCGCACCGGTGCGCAGGTCCTCCAGCGAGCCGCCCTCGGCGTCGCTCGTGGTGGGACGCACCCGGCGCACCTCCGTCTTCACGAGGGTCTTCTCCAGCTCCTCGATGGAGGACAGCGCCTGCAGGGACATGGGGCGTGGCTCGAAGCGCGCCCGCACCAGCGCGGCCTGGCTGCCCTCCACGAAGCGGTGGACGCCCTGCTCACCCGCGAGCAGGAGGGGCAGCGTGCTGCCGGTGAGCCGCAGCGCGTAGCCGACGGGCACGGGCTTCACCTCCCTCAGCTCGTCTTTCTTGGGCAGCCAGCTCCACACGAGCATCGTGGACTTTCGCGAGGGCTTCTCGCCCTCCTTGGGTGGTGGCGGCTGGAGCACGGCGCGCTCGAAGGCCACCGACTGGTCCATCGCCCACTGCTCGTAGGCCTTCGCCATCATGCACAGGTGGCCCCAGGCGCTGCGCCCGGGGACCAGGATGAGGGTGGCGCCCCGGGAGTGCGCGAAGAGGCTGGAGTAGATGCGCTCGCGCAGCGGGAGGAACGTCTTGCGCAGCAGGGCCACGTCGCGGGCCAGTGACTCCGCCTGGCCCACGGCGCGGGACAGGTGGGCTTCGAAGAGGAGGTCCTCCACGGCCTCGGCCTGCTGGATGCAGTCGCGCAGCGCCTTCTCCAGCTCCCGCGCCTCGGAGGACTTGCGCGACGCCTCCTCGGCCAGCTCGCGCTCCTCCCAGTACGCCGTCAGGCGCGACGACTTGTCGAAGAGAGCCAGCTCCCGCCGCAGGGCCACCATGGGGTTGGAGCGGCTCCAGCGCCGCACCTCGGCGCGCAGGACGGCGGCGTCCTCCAGCACCTTCTCGATGGCCTGCCGGCCCACGCCCTCGGCCGCGCCACCCACCGACTCCGCTCGCAGGGCCAGGCCCTGGGCACCGGCGTCCACCTGCAGGCTCACCGGCCCGCTCTGCGGATGCGCCGCGAGCCACGCGGCCACCGGCACCACCAGCTCCCGCTCCAGCGCGCGCTTGAGGGGGCGGGCGCCATAGCGCGGGTCGAAGCCGCGCTCCGCCAGCCAGTCCAGCGCGGCCGGAGTGACTTCCAGCCGGGCGTCATGGAGGGACAGGCCGGGGCGGCGGCACACGGCCTCCACCTCGCGCACCACCAGCCGGCGCAGCAGGTCCGCTGAGAGCGGCGAGAAGACGACCACGTCATCCAGCCGATTGAAGAGCTCCGGACGGAAGAAGCGCTGCACCTCGGTGAGGTAGTGGGCGCGCAGGGCCGCCGTGTCGGGCGCGCCACCGGTGGAGTCGAAGCCCACGCGCGCGCGCCAGGTGTCCGCGCCCAGGTTGCTGGTGAGCACGAGGACGGCGTTGCGGAAGTCGGTGAAGCGGCCGGACGCGTCGGTGAGGCGGCCCTCGCCCAGCACGCCCAGCAGCGCGTCGTGCACCGCGGGGTGGGCCTTCTCCACCTCGTCCAGCAGCACCACGCAGAAGGGCTGGCGGCGCACCGCCGAGGAGAGGTGCCCGGGAGTGACGCCGTCCCCCAGGAGGCGCAGCAGCGCGTCCGGGCCGGCGTACTCGCCCATGTCCAGGCGCACCATGCGCTCCTTCGCGCCGAAGAGCAGCTCCGCCAGCGCCTTGGACAGCTCTGTCTTGCCCACGCCGGTGGGGCCTATGAAGAGGAGGACGCCCAGCGGACGTCGCGTGTCCGCCAGCCCCGCCTTGAGGATGGAGACGACGGAGGCCGCGCGCTCCACCGCCGCCTCCTGGCCCAGCACGCGCGTGGAGAGGAAGGTGCGCACCTGGCCTGCCTCCAGCGGCATGTCGTCGCGCAGCAGGTGCTCGGGGATGCCGGACTCGGAGGCGAACTGGCGGATGGCGTCCACACGCGTGACACGCGAGAGCGCGGCATGCGAGCACGCGGCCAGCAGGCGGCGGAGGAAGGCCACCGCGTTGCCCACCTGCGCGCCGTAGGGCAGGAAGCGCCGGCAGAGGAAGCGCGCCTCCTCCAGCGCCTCGGGAAGCACGTCGAGCGGCCGGGGCCCCACGTCGTCCTCGGCCACCGCCGCGAGGATGCGGGCGAGCGCCTCGGGAGTCGGCTCCTCCACGCGCACCACCGAGAAGAGCCGGGCGAAGCTGGCGTTGCGGCGCTCCACCACCGCCCAGTCCTCGGGCGTGGCCTCCGCCACCACGGACACCTCGCGGGTGGCGAGCAGGGGCAGCAGCAACTGGGCGACGTTCTGGTCGCTGTGGGCGCTCTTGCCCGCGTCCAGCAGCTCCAGCGCGTGCCCCAGGGAGAGCAGGGCGTGGGAGTCAGAGGCCTCGCGGAAGCTGCGCAGCACCTGCTGCTGCCAGTCGCCCCACATGCCCTCGCCCGCGATGAGGCGGCTGCCGTCGAGGAAGAAGAAGGGCCGGGCGCGCTCGTCCGCGGTGGCGGTGGGGGCGCGCAGGGCCTGGGCGAGCGCATGCAGCACCGCCGTCTTGCCCACGCCCGAGGGGCCCACCAGCACGATGGACTCCGCGTCCTTCGCGGCCAGGCGTGCGCGCAGCAGCGTCACCAGCGCATCCTGCTCGTAGGCGGCGTCGAGCTGCCCTTCCTGGGCGAGCTTGTGCCAGGGCACTCCGACGCGGTCCAGCGTGGGCGTGGCAGGCGGCTTGTCCGGCTTCGCGCCCGAGTCCTTCCGGCGCGAGCGACGGCGGGGCTCCCAGGTGTCCAGGTCCAGCGCGTCCTCGTCGTCGTCGTCAGGGCTGGCGTCGCCCTTGTCCGCGGGGGCGTCCGGTGGGCGCGGCGGCGGGCGGATGTCCAGGTGGAGCTGGCGCGGGGTGAAGATGGAGAGGGGAGGTGGCGTGACCTTCACCTCCAGATCCAGAAGCGACTCCGGGCCGTCGGGGCGCAGCGCGAGCCGCTGCGCATCGGTGCGTCGCTCCAGTCGCTCCTTGAGCCGGTCCGCCACGTCGTCGGGGAGCTTCTTCCCCTCGAACCACAGGTGCGTCGAGAGGCGCGGGGCGTGCAGGCCGGTGAAGGACTGGTGCGCGGGGGCGACGACGGCGGAGAAGGGCAGCGTCGCGACGGTGTTCTCCTCCGCGCCCCAGATGGGAAGTCCGGGCACCTCGAGCGTGTGCAGGACGCCGCCCGTCGGGGTGATGAACTCCGGCACGCGGCGGGGGTGGACGCGGGTGAGCTGGTCATCCAGCGCGAGCGTCAGCTCCTCGGTGGCCTTCTCCAGGGAGTCCGCGTGCACCGCGAACTCGGGCAGGGACAGGGGTGTCAGCGTCACCCGGCTGCTCGCATGACGCTGCACCCAGCATTGAAAACGGAAGTTCATGGAGGGGGCTCACGCTAGCACGGTGCTCCGCAGCGACGGGGCGGGGCACCGGAGGCTGACGTGCCCGCATGCGGGCGCCCCCTCAACCCCTGCTCACGGGTTGAACTTCCAGGGCACCGTCACCGCCGGCTGGAAGCAGTGGATGTTCGCGAGCGTGCCGTTGGCCAGTTCCTGGATGACGCCGGCGCCATAGCCTCGGGTCTGGCACCACCGGCTGACCTCCAGCTTCGAGTCGGCGGAGGTGAAGCTGCCTGCGTTGGACGCGGGCCCGAGCTGCTCCTTGGGCACGTCCTGGATGAGGCCGGAGTTGAAGCAGCCCACCCACGGCCGCGACGTCAGCTCGAAGAGCTGCCCCGTCGTCCACCCCAGGCTGTTGCACCAGCGGTGCACGGCCGCGCCGCAGTCCATGCCCTGCGCGACGCGGTCGTCCGAGCACCCCGCGTGCTTGCGCGCCAGCTCCTCGAAGGTGACGGCCAGGCTCTGATGTTGGATGGGCGCGCACGCCACGCTCACGTCGGTGGCGGTGGCGCTCGCGGGCACGCCCAGCAGCGAGATGGGCGGCCGGTTGCCGATGAGCTGCTGGACGGTCTCGTACACGTTGGTGCTGTTGGCCAGCGCGTCCGTCGTCCCGCGCTGCGCGCAGACACGGTGCATGGACGACGCGCACGCCTGCGAGCCCAGGGCCGTGTAACTGTTGCAGGACGGGTGCTGCTGGCTCATGCCGAACTGGCCGGCGGTGGGATGCACCTGGATGGCCTCGTCCTTACAGGACGTGCCGTGCGTCGCCATGCAGACGCTGCGGTTGGAGCGCGCGTGGGTGAAGAAGCGGACCTCGTCGATGGCGCCACGGAACGAGCCCTCGCCGGTGGCGGGGCAGGCCTGCGTGTTCAGCGTGTTGCCCGCGCCGATGGACAGCGCGCCCGTGCCGAGCCGGAAGGAGCCCGTCACCACGGGCAGGGCGCGGCCCGTGGACACGCCGTTGACGTACTCCTTGAAGATGCCGGTGACGCCGTCCCACGTATAGGCGAGGTGGGTCCACACGCCCACGGGCAGCACGGGGCTGACGCCCAGGCGAACCCGCTGGCCGTTGAGCACGAAGGACATCTGCACGGTGTTGTTCGCCTCGTAGATGAGGTCCAGGCCGCCGGACTTCGCCAGGAGGTACCGGTACGGGTTCCCCGTGCAGCCCGTGTTGATGTTCGCATCCGGCTTGATGGCGAGCTGCACGGTGAAGCCGCGCACGAAGGCGCCCACGCCGGGCACGGTGCCGCTGGGGTCCGTGAGGTTGACCGTCAGGGCGCCGCCACCGGGCAGCACCAGCGCCTTGCCCTTGCCGTGTGGCTCGAGCAGGGAGCCCGACGGCGGCTGCGTCACCGCGTTACCGGGGGAGACCTGGGCCGTGCCGGTGAGCGTGCCGGTGAAGAAGCGGCCCGACAGGTCCGGCGTGCGCGTCAGGTCATACGCTCCCGCCCGGGTGACCATTTCGTTCATGGGCAGGAAGAGCAGGGCGAAGGGGTCGGTCAGCTCGCCCAGGTCCACCTCGTTGTAGTCGCCCGTGTTGCTGCCGAAGAGGGGGAGCACGTCGTGCGTCTTGGTGACGGGCAGGTAGCGCGTCTCGTTGCTGGAGCCCGGCGGGAAGTTCTGCGCGGGCGCGCGCTCCTGCTCCAGGTTCCACATGGGGCTCGAGTAGAAGAGGTGCGCGATGTCGCTGCGGTCGGTGTTGATGCTCCCGTCCACGTGGTACGCCGTCCAGCCCGTGTCCGCGCCAATCAGGCTCACGGCCTCGCGGCGCGCGCCGTCGGTGTACACGACGCCGGTGTAGAGGACGTTGCGCCCCTCGTGGTCCACCCACGCGTAGGCGCCGCGGATGAGCGCGCCCGTCGTGGTGGTACCGAAGGCTTCGCCGGTGGCGGCCCGCAGCGGCTGCCACGCCAGCGGGTAGCGCTTCACGCCCGCGTCCGGGTCATTGACCATCATCGACAGGGGCCGCGGGTTGCTCCAGCCCGACGCCGCGCACGGCGTGGGGTTGTACGAGTACATCAGGTGGTCGATGACGCCGTTGTTGGCCGGGCCGCCCTGGAAGATGAGCAGGCGCCCGTCCGAGGTCATCGTGGGCTCGATGCCGCGAATCGCCGCCCCGGTGACGGTGGTCAGCTCCTGCAGGTTGCCGGTGGTGAACGACGAGATGTCCGCCTGCGCCGTGAAGGGCAGCGAGACGCGGACGTCGATGGGGCGGCGGCGGAACCGGTTCTCGCCGTTGAACATCCGCGAGTCGAAGAGGTACGGCTGGTACACGGCGAGCCCACTGGACAGCGTGTAGGGCTGCGCGGGGTTCGGGAAGCAGAAGGCCAGCGCATTCTCCCCGTTCCTCACCTGCGTGGTGCGCCCGGGGGAGAACACGCTCGAGAAGCCCGGCTTGCCCTGGGCGTCATACGTCACCGCCTCCGGCCGGAAGACGCGCGCAATCCACGTGGTGGTCGTCGTCGCGTGGTCCTCTCCGATGTTGCCGATGAAGACCCGCCCGTCGATGGTGGACGAGTGGCCGTTGGCGTTGAACGGGGTGCGGATGCGCGTGTTCACCAGCGAGGGGCGCTCGGCCGCGGCGGCTCCGGAGGACGCGAAGAGGAGCGCAAGCAGCGCGGTCTCGAGCAGCAACCGCGGAGGACGGACTCGGGGGGACATGAGGACTCCTGTCGTGGAATCCTGATTATACAAGAATTGCCTTGAAGGTACGTTCGGTGGCCGACGCCGTGGACGCGTTGACAACGCAACCGTCACCGGGGCATTGTCAGCCGGCTCATGTTCTTCGCGACCACCACCGCTTGTTGCTGCTGTCACGCACCTGCGGTGGGCGCCTGTCCACCAGTGGCCTGAGAGCCCTGGTCGAACCGGTCCGAAAAAGCCCACTGCCCGCGAGGGAGTGGGCTTTCGAGTTTCAGGACCCGAATCCAGCTCATCCCATCGCGGCCTCCCGTTTCCCCAAACGAGGTTCCGCATGCAAGGTGTCGCTGGTCGTTCCATCGCCGTCGCCGTAGGGCTGCTCATCGCCCCGCTGGCGTCGGCACAGACAACCCCACCGGAAGCGCCGCCCGCGCCGCCACCCGAGACAGCCTCGCCTGCGCCGACCTCCGAGGCGGCCCCAGCTCCGCCCGCGCCTGAAGCCGCCACCGCGTCGTCCGCGCCGGTGACGAAGGCGTCGTCGGAAGGCATCACCGTGTCGTCCGCGGACAAGGAGATACAGCTCCGGCTGAAGGGCTACGCCCATGCGGACGCGCGCTTCTTCGAGAGCGACGCGGACCGGCCCGGGGCGACGACGTTCCTCCTGCGCCGGGCGCGCCCCATCGTGGAGGGGACGTTCTTCAAGAAGGTGGACTTCCGCATCATGCCGGACTTCGGCGGTGGCACGGCCACCGTCCAGGACGCCTTCGTCGAGTTCAAGCCGCTGAAGCAGCTGCGGCTGCGCGCGGGCAAGGCCAAGCCGGAGGTGGGGCTCGAGCGGCTCCAGTCCGCGACGAACATCATCTTCGTCGAGCGCGCCCTGCCCACGAACCTGGTGCCCAACCGCGACGTGGGGCTCCAGCTCGGAGGCGAGCTCGCGGAAGGCGTGCTGAGCTACTCCCTGGGCGCCTACAACGGCACGCCGGACGGCGCCAGCGTCGACACCAACCTGGACGACAGCTTCGACCTCGTCGCGCGCGTGTTCGCCCATCCCTTCAAGGCCACCCCCATCGGCGCGCTGAAGAAGCTGGGCGTGGGCGTCTCGGCGACGAGCGGCCAGCAGTTCGGCTCGCCCACCGCCACGGGCCTGGCGCCGCTGCGCACCGCCGGGCAGCAGACCTTCTTCAGCTACCGGACGGGCGCCACCGCGGCGGAGGCGGTCATCGCCAGTGGAGACCACGTCCGTTTCTCGCCCCAGGGCTACTTCTACTTCGGACCGCTCGGCGTGCTGGCGGAGTACGTCAGCTCCGCGCAGGAGGTGAGCCGGGGCGGGGACCGCGCGCGGCTCCGTCACACCTCATGGCAGGCCACCGCGTCCTACGTCCTCATCGGAGGTGAGGCCGACTACAAGGGCGTGCGTCCCGTCGCCCCCTTCAGCACCGCTGGAGCAGGGTGGGGTGCCGTGGAGCTCGCGGCCCGCTACTCGGCGCTGAGCGTGGACCCGGATTCATTCTCGCTCTACGCCGACCCCGAGCGGTCCGCTCGCGAGGCGAAGGAGTGGGGACTCGCCGCCAACTGGTACCTCAGCAGCAACGTCCGCGTGGCCGCCAGCTACGTCCGCACCACCTTCGAGGGTGGCGCGGCCGGGGGCGACCGCATTCCCGAGTCCGTCTTCTTCTCCCGTTTCCAGGTCAGCTGGTGAAAGGCCCCGCCGCCATGCGCTCGAAGCTCTGGGTTCCGCTGTTCACGCTGCTGTCCCTCGCCGGCTGCTCCTCCAAGTCCGGTGACGCCCCCGCTGCTGGCGCTCCCTCGGGAGAGGCCGCCGTCACGCTGCTCAACGTCTCCTACGACCCCACGCGCGAGCTGTACACGGACTTCAACGCCGCGTTCGCGAAGCACTGGGAGGCGAAGAGCGGCAAGAAGGTCACCATCAAGCAGTCCCACGGCGGCTCCGGCAAGCAGGCGCGGGCCGTCATCGACGGGCTGGAGGCGGACGTCGTCACGCTGGCGCTCGCCTACGACGTGGACATGCTCCACGACAAGGGCCAGCTCATCCCCCAGGACTGGCAGACGCGGCTGCCGAACAACAGCGCGCCATACACGTCCACCATCGTCTTCGTGGTGCGCAAGGGAAACCCCAAGGGCATTCGCGACTGGGACGACCTCCTGAAGGAGGGCGTGGCCGTCATCACCCCGAACCCGAAGACGTCCGGCGGCGCGCGGTGGAACTACCTGGCCGCCTGGGGCTACGCGCTTCGCAAGGAGGGCGGCAGCGAGGCCACCGCGCAGGCCTTCGTGGAGAAGCTCTTCCGCAACGTCCCCGTGCTGGACTCGGGCGCGCGCGGCTCCACCACCACCTTCGCCGAGCGCGGCCTGGGTGACGTGCTCATCGCCTGGGAGAACGAGGCCTTCCTGCTCACGAAGGAGGTGGGCAAGGACAAGTTCGAGATCGTCGTCCCCTCGGTGAGCATCCTCGCCGAGCCGCCCGTCACGGTGGTGGACAAGAACGTGGACAAGCGCGGCACCCGCGCCGCCGCCGAGGCCTACCTCCAGTACCTCTACACGGACGAGGGCCAGGAGCTGGCGGCGAAGCACCACTACCGCCCGCGCTCCCAGGCCGTCGCCGCGAAGCACGCGTCGCAGTTCCCCAGTGTGAGCCTCTTCACCATCTCCGACGTCTTCGGCGGCTGGAAGAAGGCCCAGGCGGCGCACTTCGACGACGGCGGCGTCTTCGACCGCATCTACGCGCCCCAGGCCCGCTGAAGGGGCGCCACGCCATGCCCGCGTCCACCAAGCGCCGCGTCCTGCCCGGCTTCCGGCTGTCGCTGGGGTTCAGCTGGTTCTACCTGGGGCTCATCGTCCTCATCCCGCTGTCCAGCCTCTTCCTCAAGACGTTCACCCTGACGTGGGCGCAGTTCTGGACCACTGTCACGTCCGCCCGGGCCCTGGCGGCGTATCAGCTCACCTTCGGCGCGTCGCTCGCCGCGGCCCTGGCCAACGTCGTCTTCGGGCTGCTCGTCGCCTGGGTGCTGGTGCGCTACCGCTTCCCCGGGAGGGATTTGGTGGAGGCGCTGGTGGACCTGCCCTTCGCACTGCCCACGGCGGTGGCGGGGCTGACGCTGACGACGCTGTTCTCCGCCAATGGCTGGTACGGCCGTTACCTGGAGGCGGTGGGCATCAAGGTGGCCTACACGTCCATCGGCGTGGCGGTGGCGCTCACCTTCATCGGGCTGCCCTTCGTGGTGCGCTCGGTGCAGCCGGTGCTGGAGGACATCGACGTGGACGTGGAGGAGGCCGCGGCGACGCTGGGAGCGACGCCGTGGCAGACGTTCGCGAAGGTCCTCTTCCCGGCCATCCTGCCGGCGCTGCTCAGCGGCTTCACCCTCGCGTTCGCCCGGGCGCTGGGCGAGTACGGCTCCATCGTCTTCATCTCCGGCAACATGCCGCTGCGCACGGAGATCGTCCCGCTGCTCATCGTCACCAAGCTGGAGCAGTACGACTATGCGGGGGCGACGGCCATCGCCGTGGTGATGCTGCTGGCGTCGTTCACGCTGCTGCTCGCGGTCAACCTGCTCCACCGCTGGACGAACCGCCGGCTGGAAGCCCGGCCCGGACACTGAGCCATGCACCCCTCCACCCTCATCCTGCGGCGGCGGACGCGGACGCTCAGCGGGCCCGCCGTCATCCGCTGGGCGCTCATCGGCGCGGCGCTGCTGTTCCTGGGCGTGTTCCTCCTCGTCCCGCTGGTGGCCGTCTTCTCGTTCGCCTTCCAGAAGGGCTGGGCGGCCTACGCCGCGGCCATCCAGGACCCGGAGGCGCTGTCCGCCATGCGCCTGACGCTGACGGCGGCGGTCATCGCCGTGCCCCTCAACCTCGTCTTCGGGCTGGCCGCCGCGTGGCTCATCGCGCGGTTCCGGTTCCGGGGGCGCTCGCTGCTCATCACCCTCATCGACCTGCCCTTCAGCGTGTCGCCCGTCATCGCGGGCCTCATCTTCGTGCTGCTCTTCGGACGCAATGGCTGGCTGGGGCCGTGGCTGGCGGCGCATGACCTGAAGGTCATCTTCGCGGTGCCGGGCATCGTCCTGGCCACCGTGTTCGTGACGTTCCCCTTCGTCGCGCGCGAGGTGCTGCCGGTGATGCAGTCCCAGGGCAGCGACGAGGAGGAGGCGGCGCTGACGCTGGGCGCGAGCGGCTGGCGCATGTTCTGGAGCGTCACCCTGCCGAAGGTGAAGTGGGGCGTGCTCTACGGCGTCATCCTCTGCAACGCGCGGGCAATGGGCGAGTTCGGCGCCGTGTCCGTGGTGTCCGGGCACGTGCGCGGCGTCACCACGACGCTGCCGCTGCACGCGGAGATTCTCTACAACGAGTACGACTTCGTCGGCGCGTTCGCCGTGGCGTCCCTGCTGACGCTGCTCGCGCTGGTGACGCTGGTGGTCAAGAAATACGTGGAGTGGAGGAGCGTCACGTCATGAGCATCATCGTCGAGCAGCTCACCCGTCGCTTCGTCGAGGGCGGCAAGCCCGCCGTCTCGGACGTGTCCTTCCAGGCGCCCGCGGGCGCCATCACCTCGCTGCTGGGGCCGTCGGGCGCGGGGAAGTCCACGCTGCTGCGGCTCATCGCCGGCCTGGAAGTCCCGGACGGAGGTCGCATCCACATCGACGGGGTGGACTGTACGTCCATGCCCGTGCAGCAGCGGGACGTGGGCGTCGTCTTCCAGAGCTACGCGCTGTTCCGTCACATGACGGTGCGGCAGAACATCGGCTTCGGGCTCCAGGTCCGGGGCCGCCCCCGCGCGGAAGTCGAGGCCCGGGTGGACGAGATGCTGCGCCTGGTGCAGCTGGAGGCGCTGGGCGGCCGCTACCCCGGGCAGCTCTCCGGCGGGCAGCGGCAGCGCGTGGCCTTCGCGCGGGCGCTGGCCATCCGGCCCCGAGTGCTGCTGCTGGACGAGCCCTTCGGCGCGCTCGACACCCGGGTGCGCGAGGAGCTGCGTGAGTGGCTCCACCAGCTGCACGTGCAGACGGGCCTCACCACGCTACTGGTGACGCACGACCAGCAGGAGGCGCTGGAAATCTCGCAGCACGTCGTGGTGATGAGCGAGGGGAGGGTGGCCCAGGCGGGCTCCCCCGAGGACATCTACAGCCGGCCCGCGTCGCCCTTCGTCGCGTCGTTCATCGGCGGCGCCAGCGTGCTGCGCGGCCGCGTCCAGGCGGGCAGGGTGGCCATGAGCTCGCTGTCCGTAAATGTGTCGGCAACGGCCCGCGAGGGCGAGTCCGTCCAGGCCTTTGTTCGGCCTCACGACATCAAGCTGGCGAAGTCACCCGGAGGGGATGCGGTGAACGGGCATGCCCCCACCGGCCGCGTGGAGCGGCTCAAGCCCGTGGGCGCCTACGTGAAGGTGCTGCTCCGGCTTCCCTCGGGGGACGAGGTCTCCGTGGAGGTGCCCCGCTCGGAGTTCGATGCGCTCGGCGTGGTCGAAGGTGACTCGGTGCGCGCCGACGTGCGCACCGCCACCGTCTTTGTCGGGGACTACGCCATCTGAAGAAATCCGGACTTTCTCCATTGTCCGAAAAAACTGTTCCAGTGTGCGGGCTCCAGGGGTAAGTCAGGGAGCGTTTCCCCTGGCTTGCTACCCTGGAGGATGACGTGCACAGACGACAGGCATGGCGTTCGATGCTGTGGGCCGCTGGTTGCGTGGCGGTGCTCGGTGGATGTGGAGAGGAGGCTTCGCCCTCCGCGCCCGAGCCACTTCCGCTCGTGAGTCAGGCGCAACGCGAGCTGGGCTACGACCCTGGTCCCGGGTGGAACCTCGGGTGGCAGGACGACTTTCCGGGCACGGCGCTCAACGGCGCGCACTGGACGGTGCTGACGAGCAACTGGGACCCCGTCACCAACAACTGCAACTTCGGCACGGGTGAGCTGGAGTTCCCCCGCGCGCAGAACGTCACCGTCTCTGGCGGCAAGCTCATCATCACCGCGGAGCGGACGGGCGATGGGCCGTATGACTCGCGCTGTGCCGGCTACGGGCCGCGTTCGTTCTACTCGGGCCGCCTCCACACCAAGGGCAAGGTGGAGCGGCGCTACGGCAAGCTGGTGGCGAGCATCAAGATTCCGTCCGGCTACGGCATGTGGCCGGCCTTCTGGACGCTGGGCGGCAACATCTCCTCGGTGGGCTGGCCGCGCAGCGGCGAAATCGACATCCTCGAGTGGCACTCCAACGAGCCCACGTGGATGAAGTCCGCGGCGCACTACTTCGCCAACGGCGCGGACCAGCACTGGGGCACCGGCGCCAACCGGGGCTACAGCCTGGCGGACGGCTTCCACATCTATGAAGTCGAGTGGACGGCGAACCGGATGATCTTCCGCCTGGACAACCAGGTGCGGGCCACCGCGGACTTCAACCACAACGAGCCCGCGTTCCAGCAGAACCACTACATCCTGCTGAACCTGGCGCTCGGCGGGAACTGGTACGGCAACCCGCCGGCCAGCGCGATTGCGCTCGGCGCGGGGGAGCGCAAGACGATGGAGGTGGAGTGGGTGCGCTGGTACGACGCCGGCGCGACGCCGCCCGCCACGCTCACCAACCCGTCCTTCGAGTCCGGCATGACGGGCTGGGCCACCTGGAGCCCCAACGGCACCGAGGCCGCGGACTTCAGCGAGACGTACAACGGTGGCCGCACGGGCAGCTACCACCTGACGCACTGGAACAACGGCTCACCGTTCGAGGTGTGGACGTACCAGGTGGCCTCCGGGCTGCCGGCGGGCAACTACCGCGTCCGCGCGTGGGTGCGGAAGGGCGGCGGCTTCGACCTGGCGCGGCTGCAGGCGAAGACGTGCGGCGGCTGCGCGCCCGTCTACACGGACCTGGGCTCGTATGGCGCGTGGACGCTGGTGGAGACGCCGCCCATCTCCGTCACCGGCGGCTCCCTGGAGCTGGGCTTCCACACCCGCGTCACGGCGGGCAACCCCGCCAACTACATCCACATGGATGACGTGGAGCTCATCCGCCTGTGAGCGGCCGCCACGCGGCGGGAGTCAGGAGCCGACTTCCGCCACGGAGGCGAAGGGCACCTCGTAGTGGGTGACGTGCAAGTCCCTGTCGATGAGGTAGCGGTCGTCCTCCGGGTAGAAGACGGCCCGCTCGGGGGACTCGCCCGCGAAGCGGCGGACGGCGTCCATGGACTCCCACAGCGTCACCAGCAGGAACTCGGCGCGCTCACCCGTGACGCGCCGCAGGCAGTAGGCGCCGAGGTTGCCGGGCGTGGCGCGGTACTGCGTGAGGCCCGTGCGCTCCAGGTAGGCCTGGTAGGCCTCGGCATCGGCTGCCTTCGTCACGCCACGCCAGGTGCGGGCCAGCATGGGAAACCTCCGCGGGCGTGGTGCCCACAGCTACAGCATCAGCCGCCACCCCAGTCCGGCGAGCGTGGTGTAGCCGACCACCGCGCGCTCGATGCGGCCCTCGGGCGACAGGAAGAACACGGTGGGGAAGGTATCCACGCGGAAGGCGCGCTGCACGGCGTCGTCCCCGAGCAGCACGGGGAAGTCCACGTCGTGCTCCTGGACGAAGCGCCGCACGTCCTCCTCGTCGTCGTAGGCCACCGCCACGGACACCACGTGCGCGGAGTCCCCCGCGAGCCTCCGGAGCTGGGAGAGGTTGGACGACTCCACCTTGCAGACACCGCACCAGGGGGCCCAGAAGGCCAGCACCACCGGCTTGCCGCGCAGGGCCTCCAACTGGACGGGCTCGCCCCCGAGCGTGCGCAGCGTGAAGCCCGGCGCCGGGGCGCCGCCTCCGGGCAGCCGCCGTGCCTGCCACGCGCCCACCGCCGCGACGATGAGCACCAGCACCGCCAGGTCCACGCCCCACCGCACCCACCAGCGCTGGCGGGCCCGCTCCCAGGCGGCCTTCATCCGTCCCAGCGCTCCAGTCGGGGTACCACCCTCCATGCCAGTCCTCCTCCCAACAGGTCTGCTTGTCCGACAGGTTTCGCTGCACCCCTCACCCTTCCAGCGGAGCCGTCCCGGGCGCGGTTTCCCCCAACCTGTCTGCTTGTCAGACCGTCGAAAAAGGGGGGGGAGATGCTCAGGGTAGGAGCCGAAGCGCTCGACTTCTTGAGTATGGCGTGGTTGTCGAGGAGGGGTGAGAGCCAAGGGCGCGAAGAAGCGGCGGGCCAGGGAA